>NZ_AVAF01000026.1 GCF_000445185.1 Thermoanaerobacter sp. A7A | reverse complement strand
AATAACCTTTTTTGCGCTTCTTGACTATTTAAGCCGGTAAAGTCAGTTTTATCAAAGTAGTAAATTGTTTGTTGCATTTGCTTCTTACCGTAAGACATCCCAATCCCCTTTCTTAAACTTTTTGCTCTCTAAATAAAATATGAGGGCATTCTAAAAAACATGCCCTCATTCTTTTAAACTTTGCCATCCATCTCTTGCAAGATTGACTATTAAATTATGACGAGACCTATCAGGATGATTTATCACTTTATTATACCATTTTAATGCCTCTTCTTTATTGCCTAACATTCTATTAAGTTCTGCTATCATGTATATAAGAAGTATTTCTTCCTCATATATATCCGAACCACTATAGGCTTTTATATAAGAATCCAATGCATATTTCAAATATTTTTCTTCATTTACCTTATCATTTAAAATCCTATATATCCAAGCAATTCTAAGACAAGTCTTCGCAAAAACTATGGGTTTATCTTCTTTTATCTGGGAACAATATAAAGCCAATAAATAGGTTTCTAACGCTTTTTGAGGTGTTCTTTCACCAGAAAATTCTCTTTTAACCCACTTAGCCGTTACCAGTGACAGGATTTTTTCCTTTTTGTCATTAGTTATTCTGTCAAATTCAGATTCCAAAGCAGCATATCCACAATTTGGGCACACAATAACCTCATAAAAGAAAGGATTAATGCCATCTTTATATTTAGTATAAAAATCTCTTTCTCTTTCTTCCACCTTCAATTGTGAAGTCCTTACTTTAGTATATGTAAATTCTCTCTTACACACTGGACATACGGCTTTTTTCTCGTACAAATATTTGTTCTCCAATATTACACCTCCGTCCAACATTAGTCCTATTAAATATTTTAACATACTCATCAACATTTTTCGACATTCTCTAGATAAAAAATTAGCTATCTGCAAAAGTTGAAATTATTTGTGATTTATTATTCCATATGTAAGGCCAATAAGCATAATAATGCCTCCATAACCAGCAATAGGATATAAATAATGAACAAGTTTTGCAAAACCAAACCTACTAGCTATAAGGGCTATTCCTCCCGAGGCAACAGTAAAAATCTTATATTTCACTGACCCAACTTCTGTAAACCTTGCCGCAAACCCATATAGATTTCCAACAGCCGTAGTATATATTTCTGCAATCAAAATAAAACTGTATACAAATTTCAAAACCGGTGAAATATTACCAGCAACATAAAGCATGGGTATCTCATATAAAGAAGCAGTAGGCATATTTATAAGAATTGTAAAAAATATCAAAAACGCACCTAATCCTAATCCCATTCCTCCTAATATAGCTCCCCATCTTAGTTTTGACCTGTCGTTGGTTTTCTGTCCAAGAGGAGCAAGAATGGCAACTGCCATCAAAAGATTATAGGAAGCATAAAGTACTCCCGACAATGCAAAATTTTTTACTGCAGCTTTAAAAGGAAAGTCAGCAATTGTTATAACCGTAATGTCTGGTCCATAAAAAAGGGAAAAAGTACCCACAATGATTATGGCAAGCAAGAGCAAAGGCACTACAAAAGAAATGGCAGAAATAACTCCTCCAATTCCTGTTAATACTGTTACAACCGATAATACTGCCATTACTACACCCCCAAAAGTAGAAGGAAGCCCAAATTGCTCTTCAAAAATTGCACCACAACCTGCTATCATTGCAGATAGTGCTCCAAACAAAAAAAA
>NZ_AVAF01000025.1 GCF_000445185.1 Thermoanaerobacter sp. A7A | reverse complement strand
CTATCACTCTTGAATTTTTTATCTTTTACGTAGGATTTCACCTCCCATTTGTCGAATTATTATATATACAGCATGAAAATATTTTTTAAGGAGGAGGAAATCCTACATGTACCAGCTTCAATTACTTTTAAATATACCTGAACTCTTTACTTCTCTGTCTAAAATTGATTTCTATTCTTCTATGTTTGAAAATCTAGACCTGTCTTCAATACCTGAATTCCCTTCCTCTAGTCCTGGCCGTAAGGGTTATTCTCATCATGCAATGTTTAGAGCTTTTATTGTTATGAAAGCTGAAAGATTCGGTACAATTTCTGACCTTTTAGATTATCTCCGCAATAATCTTATCATTGCTCATCTTTGTGGCTTTAACATTTTCAAACCTCTTCCTTCTTATTGGACTTTCCGCCGTTTTATTAATGAGTTCTCTCATGATTATTTGACCTCTATCTTTCAAAATCAAGTCAATATCCTCAAAAATATGGGTATTATCTCTGGTGAGTTTATTTCCATGGACTCTACCCCTATTAAAGCTAACACTAAGTTAAATAACCCTAAGTCTTTTTCTAAAAATAAATTCTCTAAAGATAATCAGCCTAAGTCTGATAAGGATTGTAAATTAGGCGTTTATTCTGCTTCTAATGATTCTTCTAATAAACGATATAAGTTTTATTGGGGCTATAAAAATCATATTATTGTTGATGCTATCTCTTTATACCTATCGCTGAAACTACTACTCCTGCTGATGTCCCTGATTTTGATGTCGCTTTGTCTTTACTTGCTGATACTAATAATTGGTTTAAACTGACTGGTACTAATTTTATCGCTGATAAAGGTTATGACGTTAAGAAACTCTATAATTATGTTAGAGATACTCTCCATGGTCATTGTTTTATTCCTCTTAACAAGCGTAATTCTAAAAATCCCCCACTGACTGATGATGGTTATATCGTTTGTGAAGCAGGTATTAAAATGCTCAAAGACGGCAAGCAATATTTTGATGGTTTTATTAAGCAAAA
>NZ_AVAF01000024.1 GCF_000445185.1 Thermoanaerobacter sp. A7A | reverse complement strand
GATTTTCATTAGGTGTTGCATTTAATATTGCAATTTATAAATATAATTTTGTTAAAAGTTTCAGAGAAAAAATAGAAAGCTTTTAAAAGATGAAAATGAAAAATTTCATATTAAAATAAATTATTTCCAAAATTTATAATTTTATCAAGATAAAAACCAGGAGTATCTTAAAAATAACCATTTTTAATGTTAATCAACAGTGCCATTTTTTAAATTAATTCGATAGAAAGGAATGTATAAAATATGAAATGGCTAATTATTTTAGGCCTTGCAATATCAGCAAGCATAGACAACTTTGGTGTAGGCCTTTCTTATGGCATACGAAATATACGAATAAGTTTTTTCTCTAATGCTATTATCGCAATAATAGCTTTTTTGTTCAGTATATCTGGGATTATCTTTGGCAAATGGTTAAATTCAGTACTGCCTGGGTCACTTTCTATTTTTGTAGGGGCTTTTTTGCTGTTTATAATCGGACTTAGAATTATTTTACTAGCCGTACCTCGCAAGTCAGTTAACAAAAAGGTAAGACAGTCAAAATATAATTCTATAAAAGACATTTTAGAAAGTCCCGAAATTGTAGATTTGGATAAATCAGGAGAAATCAGTTTGATTGAAGCAATTCTTTTAGGAATAGCCCTTTCAGCAAATGCTCTTACCAACGGTTTGGGTGCAGGCATTTTAAGCTTTTCTCCTTTTACTATATCATTAACTACATCAATTGGAAGCTTTATTTCTGTTTGGGTAGGTGTAAAATTAGGAAAAAGAGTTGCGGAAATACGGATAGGTTCTTTTACACTTAGTCAGTTTGGAACACTGATAAGTGGTATTATTTTACTATTTATAGCAATTAGTACTTTGTTTTAATTGACAATATTAAATTAACGTTATTCCATTAATATTAATAATTTTTTAATAAATGAAATAAGATGTTTTTTAGTGCTTTTTTCTTATGTCCCTTATTACAAAGGGATTTTTTTACATTTAATATATATATTTTTTCATTAAAATAATGCGAGGACGCCAATTAATAGTCAAAGAGATCTATTAGATACTAGTTATAAAGTTTCTAGTTTTTAATAAATATATAATTTTATGTATAATTTCTGTTAACGCGATGTTAAATTTCTATGCAAAAGATTAGAACTCATTCTGGTGGGATGTCAAAAAAGAACATCTAGAAGTCAAAAAAATTCTATTACAGTTATAATACTTAATTAGTAATTTTTTCTATAAAATTAATTCATCTATTTATTACAGTGGATATGTCATTTTTATTAAGAGGTAATTTTGTTATTAAGGCGAATTATAAATAAAGAAAAATAAAATATTAAAAAACAAACTATTATGGAGGTGTCTTTTAATGACAGGTGAAGCATTAGGAATGGTAGAAACAAGAGGATTAGTACCAGCAATTGAAGCTGCAGATGCGATGGCAAAGGCAGCAAACGTAAAACTAGTTGGTTATGAAAAAATAGGGTCAGGATTAGTAACTGTAATGGTAAGAGGAGATGTAGGGGCGACTAAGGCTGCTACTGACGCAGGGGCAGCAGCAGCAAGAAAAGTTGGTGAGGTTGTATCTGTCCATGTAATTCCAAGACCTCACGCAGATGTTGAGAAGATTCTTCCTAAAGCTGAAGAGTAAAAATTTTATGTGAAAGAAAGGAGGTACTAGGATAATATGGATGAACAAGTAATCAAAAAAGTAGTCGAAGATGTATTGAAAAAAGTAGGAATAGAGCAAAAAGAAGAAAATAAAGCAAATAGAGGAGAGCCAGTAATTACAAATCCAGGCTTGACTGAATTTGTAGGTACTGCACTAGGTGACACAATTGGATTGGTAATTGCAAATGTGGATGCTTCTTTGCATGAGAAAATGGGAATTGACCCAAAGTATCGTTCTATAGGAATAATTGGTGGTCGTACAGGAGCAGGACCACAAATAATGGCTGCGGATGAAGCAGTAAAAGCTACAAACACAGAAGTAGTTGCTATTGAATTGCCAAGGGATACGAAAGGTGGCGCTGGACATGGGAACCTTATCATCTTCGGTGCAGAAGAAGTCTCGGATGCAAGAAGAGCAGTAGAGGTTGCATTGAAAGAGCTGAGACGCACCTTTGGCGATGTATATGTAAACGAAGCTGGACATTTAGAATTCCAGTATACTGCAAGAGCAAGCTATGCATTGCAAAAAGCATTTGGAGCTCCGTTAGGAAAGGCATTTGGATTGATTGTGGGAGCACCAGCTGCAATTGGAGTATTATGCTGTGATACTGCTGTAAAGGCAGCAGAAGTAGAAGTTATTGGCTATGCTAGTCCAGCAAAAGGTACCAGTATGGCAAATGAGGCGATATTATTTATTTCAGGAGATTCTGGAGCAGTGAGACAAGCTATTATTGCTGCAAGAGAAGTGGGATTGAAGCTTCTAAGTACACTTGGAGAGGCACCAAAATCTCTGAGTGGTGAACCTTATATTTAACTCATCCATATATCTAACTTCGCACGATAGCGAAACAAATTTGAAAGAAAAGAGGGAGTGAGAATGAGGTCTAAGCGATTTGAAGTATTAGCTAAAAGACCTGTGAATCAAGACGGTATTATAGCAGAATGGCCAGAAGTAGGCTTGATTGCTGTAAACAGTCCTAATGATCCTAAACCAAGCATTAAAATAGAAAATGGTAAAATTGTTGAAATGGATGGTAAAAAACGCGAAGAATTTGATATGATTGAGCAGTTTATCGCAGATTACGCAATCAACATAGAAATGGCTGAAAAGGCTATGGGGATGGATAGCCTAGAAATTGCAAGGATGTTGGTAGATATAAACGTTCCAAGAGAAGAAATAGTAAAGATTGTATCAGGCTTAACACCTGCAAAAGTAGTGGAAGTTGTCAACCACTTGAATGTTGTTGAGATTATGATGGCTATACAAAAGATGAGAGCAAAAAAGAGACCAGGTAGCCAGGCACATGTTACAAATTTACGCGATAATCCAGTGCTTATTGCAGCAGATGCAGCAGAAGCAGCATTACGTGGATTTGATGAGCTAGAAACGACAGTAGGAATAACAAGATATGCACCTTTCAACGCCTTAGCATTACTAGTTGGTTCTCAAACAGGACGTGGTGGAGTGCTTACACAAGATGCGTTAGAGGAATCATTTGAGTTAACGATTGGTATGAGAGGCTTTACTTCCTATGCGGAAACCATTTCTGTGTATGGCACAGAGCAAGTATTCGTAGATGGCGATGATACTCCATGGTCAAAAGCATTTCTTGCTTCTGCATATGCTTCAAGAGGGTTGAAGATGAGATTCACTTCAGGAACAGGTTCTGAGTGTCAAATGGGATTCGCAGAAGGGAAATCAATGCTTTACCTTGAAGCACGCTGTGTGATGATAGCAAAAGGTGCAGGAGTTCAAGGATTACAAAATGGTTCTATAAGTTGCATTGGTGTTCCAGGTGCCGTACCAGGGGGCATTAGAGCTGTTGCTGCTGAGAACCTTATCACAATGATGGAGGATTTAGAAGTTGCATCTGGTAATGACCAGACATTCTCTCATTCTGATATCAGAAGAACGGCAAGAACATTATTGCTAATGTTGCCAGGTACCGACCTTATCTTCTCAGGATATAGTGCTGTACCAAACTATGATAATATGTTTGCAGGTTCTAATTTTGATGCAGAGGACTTTGACGATTATCTCATGTTGCAGAGAGATCTGATGGTAGAAGGTGGAGTAAGTCCTGTGACAGAAGATGAGGTTATTGCTGTAAGGAACAAGGCAGCAAGAGCTTTACAATCGGTATTCAAGAAGTTGAATCTGCCGCCTATTACAGATGAAGAAGTGGAAGCAGCAACATATGCGCATGGTTCAAAAGATATGCCTCCAAGAGATGTCAATGCAGATCTCAAAGCTGCAACAGAACTCATGGAGAAAGGGCTAACAGGTCTTGACGTTGTAAAGGCATTAGCGGAAAGTGGATTTACAGATGTAGCAGAAAATGTGTTGAACATGCTCAAACAGAGGATAGCAGGTGATTATTTGCAGACGTCAGCTGTTTTGGATAAAGACTTTAACATAGATTCGGCTGTAAATAATTCAAATGACTATAAAGGCCCTGGTACAGGCTTCAGGCTTTCAAAAGAGAGATGGGAGCGAATCAAGAATGTACCACAAGCGCTTAAGCCAGAAGATCTAGCCTGAAGAGTTTGATAAATAAAGGGGGATAGTGTAAGAATGGTTAAAACAGAATCATTGGTTGAGCAAATTGTAAAGGAAGTTTTGAAAAAGTTGGAAAATGTTGAAATTGCAGCTCCAGCGACACAATCATCAGATGATGCAAATCAAGAATGGGAAATGATAATTGAGGAGATAGGGGAAGCAAAACAAGGTGTAAATGTGGATGAGGTTGTAATAGGGGTTTCTCCTGGCTTTTATATAAAATTTAAGAAAAATATCATTGGTATACCACTGGGTAATATCCTTCGCGAAATAATATCAGGAATTACAGAACAAGGATTAAAAGCACGAATAGTAAGAGTGAAACACACAGCTGATGTTGGGTTCATTGCCCACACAGCTGCAAAACTTTCGGGGTCGGGAATTGGAATTGGTATTCAATCACGAGGTACGGTTGCTATTCATCAGAAAGACTTACAACCTTTGAACAACCTAGAACTTTTCCCACAATGTCCAGTTTTGACTCTAGAAACGTATAGAGCAATTGGAAGAAATGTTGCACTGTATGCCAAAGGCGAATCTCCTGCACCAGTTCCTGTACAAAACGATCAAATGGCAAGGCCTAAATACCAGGCAATAGCTGCAGTAATGCATAATTTTGAAACCAAATATGTGCAAACTGGTGCTAAACCAGTAGAGTTAAAGGTGTCTTTTGCTAGAAAAGGGGGGAATAAGAGTGATAGATGAAAAGACCCTTGAAATAATAGTACGAGAAGTATTAACCAACTTGACAAGTGATAAAGGAACACAAAATCAGCAAAAAACGGCAAGCTCTTCTTTGCCAAAGTTAGATCCTAAGAGAGATTATCCACTTGCGAAAAATAAACCTGAATTAGCGAAAAGTATAACAGGCAAGACAATAAATGAAATAACACTTCAAGCTGTAAGAGAAGGCAAAGTATTACCAGATGATCTTAAGATTTCACCAGAAACCTTGTTAGCTCAAGCAGAAATAGCTGAAGCAGCAGGGAGAAAGCAACTAGCAAATAACTTTAGACGTGCAGCCGAGCTTACAAAAGTGCCTGACAAAAGAATTCTTGAAATTTACAATGCGCTGAGGCCTTATCGTTCTACTAAAGAAGAATTGTTAGCGATAGCTGATGAACTTGATAATGCATATGGGGCGAAGGTGTGTGCAGCCTTTGTAAGAGAAGCTGCGGAGGTGTATGAGAGACGTGGTAGGTTAAAAGGTATGGAATAACATGGGTGGAGGAGACAAATATGATCATTGCAGGTGTAGACATAGGGAATAGCACTACTGAGGTAGCGTTAGCAAAAGTGAACGGGGACGAAATAAGGTTTTTAGCGAGTGGTATTTCAAACACGACGGGTATTAAAGGAACGCCTCAAAATGTTGAAGGTGTTCGACATGCTTTAGAAGATGCTGTAAGAAAGGCCAATTTAACTATTAAAGATATAGATTTGCTGAGAATAAATGAAGCTACACCCGTTATTTCAGATATTGCGATGGAAGCTATTACTGAAACAATAATCACAGAATCTACAATGATAGGTCACAATCCCACAACTCCGGGAGGGGTGGGGCTGGGGATAGGTATTACTATCCCCATCTTTGAATTAGAAAAATGTAAACACGGGGAAGAAGTAATTGTAGTGATCCCTAAAAATGTTGATTATGAAGATGCTGCAAAGATTATAAATAATGCTTTTTCCAAAGGAGTAGAAGTAAAAGGAGCAATTGCACAAAAGGATGACGGAGTTTTAATTGCCACTAGACTTCAAAGAAGGATTCCAATTGTTGATGAAGTAAAACAAATAGAGAAAGTTCCAATAGGAATGTT
This sequence comes from Thermoanaerobacter sp. A7A, assembly GCF_000445185.1. Taxonomy (GTDB): domain Bacteria; phylum Bacillota; class Thermoanaerobacteria; order Thermoanaerobacterales; family Thermoanaerobacteraceae; genus Thermoanaerobacter. The sequence goes on along the minus strand of NZ_AVAF01000024.1, from coordinate 11,814 downwards.
AGCATGTGTGGAAGTGGCGGAACCTGGATACACAATTAAAACTCTTTCAAATCCCTATGGAATAGCATCGGTTTTTAATTTGACGGCAGAGGAAACCAAAAATATTGTACCGGTAGCAAGAGCTTTGATAGGTAACCGATCAGCAGTAGTTATAAGGACTCCAAAAGGAGAAGTTCAGGAAAGGAAAATACCGGCAGGAACCCTAATTATAAAGGGAAACAACAGAACCTTTACTGTAGACATTGAAGAAGGTGCAGAGGCAATCATGAGTGCAGTAGAAAGCACATGGCCACTTGTAGATGCGAAAGGGACTCCGGGTACTAACGTTGGAGGCTTAATTGCAAGGATAAAAGAAACCATGGCAGATGTGACAGGGCAAGACAGTTCTAATATTCAAATTCAAGATGTGCTTGCAGTAGATACCTTAGTGCGGCAAAAAGTAAAAGGCGGAATTGCAGAGGAATTTTCATCTGAAAATGCAGTGGCACTTGCTGCAATGGTAAAAAGTTCAAAATTACCAATGGAAAAGGTTGCTCAAAAAATAGAACAGGAAATTGGCATTGCTGTTGAAATAGCAGGAATTGAAGCAAATATGGCCATCATAGGTGCACTTACTACACCGGGTACAGAGTTGCCATTAGCAATACTTGATTTAGGAGGAGGTTCTACTGATGCGGCTTTAATGACTAAAAACGGGGAAGTGAAAAGCGTTCATATGGCAGGCGCAGGAGAAATGGTTAATATGTTAATAAAAACAGAACTAGGGATAGAAGATAAATATTTGGTAGAAGATATAAAGAAATATCCGGTATGTAGAGTAGAAAGCTTATTTTCCATTCGTTTAGAAGATGGAACAGTAAGATTTTTCAAAGAACCATTAGATCCAAGAACATTTGCAAGAGTGTGCTTATTAAGAGAAGATGGGCTTTTACCATTACCACCAGAGTTGAACATGGAAAAGGTAATAAATGTCCGACGAAATGCAAAAAGAAAAGTTTTTGTTACTAACGCATTACGTGCTCTTTCAAAAGTAGCTCCTGCAGGTAATATTCGACTAATAGACTTTGTGGTAATGGTAGGAGGATCAGCATTAGATTTTGAAATCCCAGAAATGATTTCTGATACATTAGCAGGTTATGGTATTGTAGCGGGAAGGGGTAATATAAGAAATGTAGAAGGACCACGAAATGCGGTAGCAACAGGATTGGTTTTGTCGAGGTGTAAAAGGAAATGAGTAAGGATGAAATAAAAAAACCTGTAGTACTTATATATTGTGATACAATAGAAGGAACAAACATATATTTAAAGAAAATTTGCGAAGGTTTAGAAGAAGAAGGCGTACCCTTTCAAATCCAACAAGTAGAAAAGGTTGAAGATTCTGTAGAGGTTTTAGCACAAAACGCTTCAAGAAATTCTAACTTAGGAATTGGGATTGGGGTTTTGAAAAATGGAGATTGTGCATTGCTGCAGAGACGTTTACCACCCAACTTGCCTATTCAGACGCTGAGAGGAGAAAAGTACGATCCCAATTTGTATAGAAATATTGGTATAAATGCAGCCAGGTTAGCCAAAAATTTACCATTAGTTTTTGCGTAAGAAAGTGAGGTGGAGAGGTGGTATGAGTGAAGCCATAGGATTAATAGAAACAGTAGGGCTTGTTGCAGCAATTGAAGCCGCTGATGCAGCAGTTAAAGCAGCCAATGTAAAACTAATAGGTTACGAATTAGCTAGAGGTAGTGGTCTTACAACAGTAAAGATAAAAGGAGATGTTGGAGCTGTGAAAGCAGCAGTAGAAGCTGGCAAAGCAGCGGCTTTAAGGGTAGGCAAAGTTTATGCAGTTCATATAATACCTCGGCCTGATAAGCAGGTAGGATTTATTGTGGGAGAAGAAAAAAACCTTACTTTATTGATGCCAGTTATCGAGAAAGAGGAAAAAGAGAAAAACGATTCTGAGCCAAAGATAAAAGTAACAGAAGGAGAGACAATAGAGAAAAGAGAAATAGAACAGAAATTTGAGAAAGAGGATAAAAGTGAGGCTAAAGAAGAAACTGGAGAAGTAGAGGAAGAAGATGATAAGGAAGGAATGGCATATACGTGCAATCTCTGCAAAGATCCTGGATGTCCACGTAAAAAAGGTGAACCACGTACACTGTGCATTCATTACAACGAGCTAAAAATGAGGTGATATGATGGACTGCCTCAATATTGAAGAACTTACCCGGATTATAATAAAAGAAATTAGGGATTATGAAGAAAAAGAAGGAGTTAAAAGTAGAAGGAAAATAGAAGTACCAATAAATGTATCAGCAAGACATGTTCATTTAAGCGAAGAACACATGGAAGCTTTATTTGGCAAGGGTTATACTCTTACTCCCATAAGAGACTTAATGCAGCCTGGTGAATTTGCTGCAAAAGAAACGGTTATAATAGTAGGACCTAAGGGTATTTTGCCAAGCGTGAGAATTTTAGGGCCAGCACGGAAGAGAACACAGGTTGAAGTTTCCAAAACAGATTGTTATACATTGGGAATAGAAGCTCAGGTGCGAGATTCAGGGAATCATGAAGGTACTCCTGGATGTATCATTGTAGGGCCAATGGGTGCGGTTAAACTTGAAGAAGGTGTAATTGTTGCCATGAGACATGTTCATATGCCAAAAAATTTAGCAGAAAAGATAGGAATAAAAGATAAAAACTTGTTAAAGGTAGAAGTAGGTGAGGAAAGGAAATTGATATTTGAAAACGTCCTTGCACGAGTTTCAGAAAAATTCGTATTAGAAATGCACGTAGATACTGATGAAGCAAACGCAGCAGGAATTAAGAACCAAGCAAAAGGGTATATCTTACTATAAGGAGGAAAACTGATTTAAAAGGGAGCATTAAAGAGATGGATACAAAAGTTGTACCTAAAATATCTGAAAAGATATGTGAGAAATTTGCAAATATTATAAACAAAAAGCCTCAAAAAAAAGGTAAAGAATACAAGATAGGGGTTGATTTAGGAACAGCAAATGTAGTTGTAGCAGTGCTAAATGAGAATAATGAACCAGTTGCAGGGGCAATGAAGAGTGCCCAGGTTGTAAAAGATGGTGTAGTAGTAGATTTTGTGGGGGCAAAAGAGATAGTGAAGAGAATGGTAGATTTCCTGAATGAAGAGTTAGAAGGGAAACTTAGAGTTGCGGCATGTGCTATTCCTTCTGGGACAGGGGAAGGAGTGTCAAAAGCAACAAAATATGTCGTAGAAGAAGCTGGTTTAGAAGTAATAAAGGTGGTAGATGAACCAACCGCAGCTGCAAAACTGCTAGAAATTATGGATGGTATAGTGGTGGATATAGGAGGAGGCACAACAGGAATTTCTGTATTGAAGGATGGGAAGGTCGTATATGTTGCAGATGAGCCTACGGGAGGTACGCATTTTACACTTGTACTTGCGGGACATTTCAACATCAGTTTTGAAGAGGCAGAGAAAATAAAACTAGATGTCCAAAGGCAGAAATTGCTGACTCCTATTTTAAAACCATGCATGGAGAAAGTAGCTGAAATTATAAAAAGGCATACTTTTTCTTTTGACAATATAGATACTATTTATCTAGTAGGAGGAGCAAGTGCATTGCATGGTTTGAAAGAAGTAGTAGAAAATACGACAAGGAAAAAAGTGATAGTCCCTCAGTATCCTATTTTTATAACTCCATTAGGCATAGCTCTTTCCTGTGAGAAGGGGTGAATTTAAATGAGTGATATTTCAATTGAAATGATAAAAAGAATAGTAGAGGAAGTTGTAAAAAAGTTTCTTTCAAAAAAAATTCTTGTAGTTTTTACTGGTGGAAAAGTAAATTTTGATATATCGCTAGACGAGCTGAAAAAAATAAAAGAAAACAGTATGGTAGAATATACTCTTGTATTTTCTAGGGCAGCGTCGCAAATTTTTAACAAAAAAATGATCTCTGACCAGCTTGAGAGTGTGGAGGTTATTGAAGAAGGTGAAGCTATAAACGCAAGAGAATGTGTTCAAAAACATAACATGGTCATTTTTGCAACCTTGACAAGAAATACTGCTTCAAAAATATCCCATCTTATTTTAGATACCCTTCCAACTCAAATTGCAATTAATTGTGTATTATCAGACGTTCCAATAGTGGCAGTAAGGGATGCTGCAGATCTAAACGTAGAGACGTGGAGAGAGTTAGGTTTTTCGAATTTCCCACCTGCTTTAAAAAATTCTTACGACAAGATTTTCAAAGACATTGAAAGCTATGGGATAGAACTTTGTAATTCATTTGAGCTGGCAAAAAAAGTACTAGGTTATCTTAATAGTAATAGCTTTTCAATTGCAGAAAAAATAAATAAAGAAGAAAAAAGCAAAAGGGAAAATTCTTACTATAATGGAGCGAAAAATATCAGATTAGAAAAGAAAATAATAACTCGAGAAGATATAATAGGGTTAAAAGGGAAGATAGATACAATTGAGATAGCAAAAGACTCAATAATAACACCGTTGGCAATGGACTTTATCCGTGACAACCAATTAAAAGTTATAAAAACATAATCTAAAAAGTAAGTAAAAAGTAAGGCGGTGTGGGTAAAGTGCAATTAGCAAAGGTGGTAGGAAGTGTAGTTGCAACAAAAAAGAATGACTTTTTAATAGGGACAAAATTATTAATAGTACAGCCTATGAAGTTTATTAACAAAGCAGATGAAAAAGAAGAAAGTAAAAATGGTGAACTATTAGTAGCAGTAGATACAGTAGGTGCTGGAATTGGGGAGACAGTTTTGATTGTAAGAGGAAGTACTGCAACGAGAGTTGCAGCGAATGAAAGTGTTCCTATAGATGCGGCTATAGTGGGAATTGTAGATAATATTGAAATAGAAGAGGCGAGCTTGAAATGAGGATATATACCAGAGTGGGGGATAAGGGAGAAACATCTCTAATTGGAGGCAGGAAGGTAGAAAAGTGTGACCAACGAGTTGAAACCTATGGGACAGTTGATGAGGCTATAAGTGCAATCTCGCTGGCAAGGTCGTGTGTAAAAAGGGAACAAGTAAGGGGCTATTTGCAAAAAATAGAAGAAGACTTGTTTATTCTTAACAGTGAACTGGCAACATTAGAGCCTGAAAAACTAGAAGTACGGCTTACTCAAGAAGAAGTTAAATGGGTGGAAAAGAAAATAGATGAAATTACTGAAAATATTAAATTGCCTAGGGATTTTATTTTACCTGGACCTTATTTGTCTTCCTCGTCTTTACATCTTGCGAGAACAGTTGTAAGAAGGGCAGAAAGGGAAGCTGTAAAACTTAAGAGGAGCCAAAATATAAGAGAAGAAATTTTAATGTATCTCAACAGATTATCTGATTTTCTATACTGTTGTGCCTTATTTGAGGAAACAGAAGAAATTATTAAACAGGCAGTAACTGAAATTTCAAAAAGTGTAAAAGAAAGGGTGAGCAATGAAATGAAAGAGGAAAAGATTCTATTTAAGATTGTGAAAGACATTATTCAGAAAGCTCAGGAAAAAGCAGAAGAAATAAGAAAACCTATGTGTATTGCAGTAGTAGATGAATATGGTTATTTAATAGCATTTGAGCGTATGGAAGGTGCCCTGCTAGGAAGTATTGAACTTGCTATTAACAAGGCAAAAACAGCAGTTTTGTTAAAGATGGAAACTTCTGAGCTGCATGAATTAGCTCAACCAAGTGGTGAATTATATGGGATAAATAATGCTAGTAGTTTAAATTTTGTAACATTTGGTGGCGGGATACCATTAAGGTGGGGAGGACGGTTAATAGGCGGGATAGGAGTTAGTGGAGGAAGTGTGGAGGAAGATATTGCTGTAGCAACTTCTTGTGTAAAAGAAATGGAGCACATTTTAGAAATTTTATATAAGTGAGGAGGTCTTGCAAAATGATTGATGAAAATTTGGTAGTTACTATTACAAAAAAAATATTAAATGAAATAAATTTAAAAGAAGCAGAAGAAAAAAAGGAAAAGGATAATCCGGATCTTGGGATTTTTAATGATGTTAACGAAGCAGTAGAATGTGCAAAAGAAGCACAGAAGAAATTTGCACTTATGGACTTGGAAAAAAGGGAAGAAATAATAGCGGCAATAAGAGAAGCGTGTGTAAACAATGCCCGACTATTAGCTGAGATAGCATGTAGTGAAACTGGGAGAGGTAGAGTAGAAGATAAGGTAGCGAAGAATATATTAGCTGCTAAAAAAACGCCTGGTACAGAAGACTTAAAACCAACAGCATGGACGGGGGATAGAGGGCTAACCTTAGTTGAAATGGCGCCAGTAGGAGTTATAGCATCTATAACTCCAGTGACTAATCCAACAGCTACCATTATTAACAATACAATTAGTATGCTTGCAGCTGGGAATGCAGTTGTGTTCAATCCTCATCCAAGTGCTAAAAAGACTTCAAACAAGGCAGTGGAAATAATAAATGAAGCAATTTTAAAAGTAGGGGCACCAAACGGATTAGTTTGCAGTATAAATAACCCCACAATACAGACGGCACAAAAATTAATGGAGCATCCTGAAGTAAATATGGTAGTTGTAACAGGAGGAAAAGCAGTCGTTCAGACAGCTTTGCGATGTGGCAAAAAGGTGATTGGCGCGGGAGCAGGTAATCCACCAGTAGTAGTTGATGAAACTGCAGATATAGTAAAAGCAGCACATGATATTGCATGTGGTGCAAGCTTTGACAACAATTTACTATGTATTGCGGAAAAGGAGATAATCGCTGTTGAGAGAATCGCTGATACGTTGCTTGAAAGAATGAAAAGAGAAGGTGCATATGTATTACACGGTAAAGATATTGACAGAATGACAGAACTAATATTCCAAGGAGGGGCTATAAATAAAGATTTAATAGGAAGAGATGCTCATTTTATCCTATCGCAGATAGGTATCGAAACAGGTAAGGACATAAGATTAGTAGTAATGCCAGTTGATGTTTCACATCCCCTTGTATACCACGAACAGCTCATGCCAGTAATCCCTTTTGTAACAGTACCTACTGTAGAAGAAGCTATAAATCTTGCTGTAAAAGCAGAAGGTGGTAATAGACATACTGCAATGATGCATTCAAAGAATGTAGAAAACATGACTGCATTTGCAAGAGCTATCCAAACTACCATCTTTGTTAAAAATGCTCCTTCATATGCGGGATTAGGGTTTGGAGGAGAAGGATATACAACATTTACCATTGCAGGACCTACGGGTGAGGGTTTGACTTCAGCAAGAACATTTACCAGACAAAGAAGATGTGTGTTAGTTGATGCTTTTAGGATAGTTTAAAGTATAGGCGAAAAATTGAGAGGGGGGAGAAAAACGGTCTCATCTTCCAACTGGTTATGCGATTAATCCAGCCCGTGATTTTGGTCCAAGAGTATTTGCAGCATTAATAGGAGACAAGGCAGCATTTTCTGGAGCTTATTGGCTACTTGTTCCAATAATAGGACCATTAGTAGGTGGTGTATTGGGAGCAATTATTTATGATTACTGCATAGCTCCAAATCTGCCGAAGAAAAGAGAAGAATTAGCGGAAAAAGAAAGTGTAAATTAGAAAAAACCCAAATTTACATTTGATGGAAGATGAGACCGTTTTAAAAGGAGGATTTTTTATGCGGGCGATTGATTGGATTGTTAGAGTTTAAAGAAATAACGAGAGGAGTATACGCAGCTGACGTGATGCTAAAAGCTACTCCTGTAGAATTACTATTAATTGATAATATATGTCCTGGAAAGCTGATTGTGTTGATTGAGGGAGAGGTAAGCGCGGTAAAAAATGCAATATCTAGAGGTAAAGAAGTGTTTAGTGAAGGAGTAATAGAAGAAGTTGTTTTAACAAATCCTCATCCGTCTTTAAGTACGGTATTCCCACGAAAAAAGCAATCAAAAAAGTTGAACTATAATTCAATAGGAATTATTGAAACATTGTCAGTTTCTTCGGCTATAAAAGCTGCAGATAAGGCAGCAAAAGGAGCAAACGTTGAGATAATTGATATTAAAATAGCAAGATTTTTAGGAGGAAAAGCTATAGTTGTTTTAGGTGGTGAAATAAGTGCAGTTAAAGTAGCAATAGATGCAGGAATAAGTGCTGTGCAAAAGGGAAAATTGGTTTCCTCAACTGTTGTTGCTAATATTAACGAAAAGTTATTAGAAATGTGGGTGTAAATAAATGATGGAAGAAAAACAGAGAATCATTCAGGAGTATGTTCCTGGCAAACAGATTACACTTGCTCATATAATTGCAAGCCCTCAAATAGAGTTGTGCGAAAAACTAGGAATAGAGAAAAAAGAAGCGATTGGAATTATGACAATTACTCCAGCGGAAGGTGCAATAATTGCAGCCGATATTGCTCTGAAAACTTCCACAGTAAAGATAGGTTTTTTAGACCGTTTTAGTGGTTCTTTGGTAATTATAGGTAATATTTCAGCAGTGGATGAAGCAATTCATCGAATAATGAATACTCTTGTGAGAGTTTTGAACTTTTCTCCGTGCCCTATAACAAAAAGTTAAAGGTAGAGAGTAATGAGTAAGAAAATAGTATTTGTAGGACCAGTAGGTGCAGGCAAATCTACATTGATAGCAAATCTTAGAAAAAGCGAAAATCATGTTTTAAAGACACAAACTATAACTTATATGGGAGAATTTGTAGATATTCCCGGTGAATATATAGAGATACGAAAATTCAATTATGCAGTTATAAATGAAATCTTAAGTGCCAAAGCAGTGGTTATTGTTCAGGATGCGACAAGCAGTAAAATGGCAGTACCACCTGGTTTTTGCAGTACATTTGAAGGCAAAAAAATCTTTGGAGTAGTAAATAAAATAGATATAAAAGGAGCTAATCCTTTAAAGGGAAAAAAGCTATTACTTGAAAGCGGAGTTAAAATGGAAAATATTATTTTCGTTTCAGCAATAACGGGTGAAGGGATGAAGAAACTGGAAGAAACAATTAACAAAATATTGAAGGAATGAATGGAGGAAGCTTTGATGAAGATATTGGTCCTTAACTGTGGAAGTTCATCTGTAAAATACCAACTAATTGAAACAGATAATGAGTTGGCATTAGCAAAAGGAATTATTGATAGAATAGGTTTGAATGACTCAACGGTAAAATATAGTTCATTAAATGGAGAATGTGCAACTACTGAGCAGATCCAAAATCATGAAGAAGCGATTCAAAAAGTTTTGCAACTTATTACAGATCAATCAATAGGAGTATTAGGCAGCTTGGATGAAATTGATGCTATTGGCCATCGCATTGCTCATGGAGGAGAATACTTTACAAAACCCACCCTTATTGATGAAACATCGAAAAGATTACTTAAAAAGTGCATAGATTTAGCCCCATTGCATAACCCTGCTAATATAAGGGGGATAGAAGCCTGTGAACACAAGATACCTGGCAAACCCAATATAGGAGTTTTTGATACCGCATTTCATCAAACTATCCCAGAATATGCATATTTATACCCTTTACCGTATGAACTGTATGAAAAACACAAGATAAGAAGATATGGATTTCATGGAACTTCGCATAAGTATGTAGCATTAAAAGCTGCAGAATACTTGAATAAAAGAGTAGAAGAGTTGAATTTGATAACCTGTCATTTAGGAAATGGAGCAAGTATCTGTGCTATAAAAAAAGGGAAGTCTTCAGATACGAGTATGGGTTTTACACCTTTAGAAGGTTTAATGATGGGAACACGGAGCGGCTCAATTGATCCTGCAATTGTTATATATCTTATGCAAAAGGGAAATATGAGTGTTGAAAAGGTGAATGAGATTTTAAATAAAAAGTCTGGGTTGTTGGGGATTTCAGGGGTAAGCAATGATCTAAGAGATATATTGAAGGCAGCAAACAACGGAAATCAACGAGCTCAAATTGCTATAGAAATGTTTTGCTATAGAGTAAGAAAATATATTGGTGGATACATGACAACTCTAGATGGAGTGAATGCTATTGTCTTTACGGGAGGAATTGGAGAAAATAGCCCAGAAGTAAGAGAAAGAACTATAATTGGGTTAGAATGGATTGGTATAGAATATGATAAAGAAAAGAATTATAGCCATAAAAAATGCGATCAAATTGTAGAAATAACAAAACCAAATTCGAAAATTAAGGTGCTTGTAATTCCTACAAATGAAGAACTCATGATTGCTAAGGAAACTGCGGAAGTAATGAGCTTTTTTGATAACAAATAATCTTTGTTCTTCCTGTATATATAGTGGATTTAGTGGATTGTAAAACCAAAAAAACAACACAAGAAATTAAAAATACAAAAAGTCAAAGACCAAAAGTAAAAACTTTGCATACCGGCTTATTAGCATTTTTGAGAACATAGTCATCTTTAAACTAAGTATGTTGACTGACTTGTTTACAAAAATTACAGTTATAAACTAGGAGAGTATTCTTATTTATTGATTGAGGAAGGATTGTATTTTCTATAAACTTTAAAAAAGTTTTTGATATGAGGTGATAAATGTGAAAATATTTAAATTCCATATGCCCCCTATAAATTTAATAGGTGTGGGATGTTTAAAAGATGTGGGAAGGGAGATCAAAAAATTAGGTTTTAAAAAAGGAATTATTGTTACAGATAAAGTACTTGTCAGAGCTGGGCTTGTGAATAATGTAATTAGTGTTTTAGAAGAAGAAGGAATAGAATATGTTGTCTTTGATGAAACAAAACCCAACCCTACAATTAAAAATGTAACAAATGGACTTAAGCTTTTGATAGAGAATAAGTGTGATTTTATTATTTCGTGCGGCGGAGGATCAGCTCATGACTGCGCAAAAGGGATAGGCCTCATTGCTAAAGAGAAGAATTTCATTGATGAGGTAGAGCGTCTAGACAAAGTAAAGTGTGGTGGTTGGAATAGTGCATTATTACTGCCCCTAGTTGCTATAAATACCACGGCTGGAACAGGTAGTGAAGTTACTAAATTTGCTATAATTACAGATGAAGAAAAACGTATTAAAATGCCAATTGTGGATTGGCGCATTACACCTCTAATAGCAGTAAATGATCCTCTCTTGATGATAGGTATGCCAAAATCTCTAACAGCTGCAAGTGGCATGGATGCACTAACTCACGCTATTGAAGCTTACATTTCGATTGATGCAAATCCATTTACAGATGCACTTGCTTTGAAAGCTATTGAAATTATATTCAACTACCTTAAAAGAGCGGTAGAAAATGGAAATGATATTGAAGCAAGAGAAAAGATGGCATATGCAGAGTTCTTGGCGGGGATTGCTTTTAATAACGCAGGTTTAGGTTATGTCCATGCTATGGCTCATCAATTAGGAGGATTTTACGATCTTCCTCATGGTGTATGTAATGCCGTATTATTACCTCATGTTTTGGAATATAATCTTGAGGCAGTTCAAAATAAACTTATATATATAGCGAAAGCGATGGGTATAGATGTAGATAAATTAACAACAAAAGAAATAGGAGGCAAAATTATTGAAAGCATAAACCAGCTCTCTCAAGAGATTGGTATACCATCGAGGTTAAAAGAACTGGGGGTAAAAGAAGAAGACATTAAAGAGTTATCGCAAAATGCATTAAAAGATGTATGTGGTTTTACAAATCCTAAAAAGGCAACATTAGAAGATATTATTAATATTTTCAAGTCTGCAATGTAAAAACTAGCATAAAATTTTTAGCGGGAATAAGTTAATTAAATTTTACCTTGCTTCTAAATGCCACAACGCATAGAGTTATAAATAGATTTATAAATAATGAGTAATTAAATATATAGGTGTACAAGTGAATACAAAAAATCTTATGGTCTT
>NZ_AVAF01000023.1 GCF_000445185.1 Thermoanaerobacter sp. A7A | reverse complement strand
TATTAAATTAAGCAATCCAACAAGTATTAGGGATATTACGGCACAAAAAGCGCTAGCTGTCACAGCCATATCAAGTTCGCCCTCCTCAATTTTAGTAAATACATGAGAAGCTAAAACTTGAGTAACACCTGGAATATTTCCACCAAACATAATTACAGCAGGAAACTCACTTAAAGAATGAGCAAAGGTAAGTACTAGTCCTGAAAATATAGCCTCTTTCAAAAGAGGAAGGATAATTCGCAAGTAAACTTTGAAGAGTATATCCCACAAGGTGCGCGCTACGTCTACTAGTTCTGGTTCTATTTGATCTGCTCCACTTGCTATTGCTCTTGCAGCTAATAGATATGATACAAAAAACATAGCTAATACAACCGAAATCATCATGAAAGCAAGACCAGTATTGCTGATAAATCCCAAAACATTGCGTCCAAATGCCAAAAGCAGAGCAGCTCCGGCTACTGTATGGAGCACAGCAACAGGCAAATCATTTATAAGATTGGCAAAACGATATATAAAAGAATTCTTAGAAAAAAGATGGTAATATCCAAATCCCAAAGCCAAAAAGGTGCTAAAATTGAAGCAAAAAAAGCAATTACAAAAGTGTTCTTAACGCTAGCTACACTTGAGTAAACAAAACCGGCATCAAGCTCAACATTTTTAACCATCATCGCAACCTGATTAACAGTTGCAGGTCGAGCTTTAAGATTTCCCGACAAAATTAATTTATCCCACAATTTCATTTTTCTTAAGTGCTGTTTCGGTATAAACACCGATAGGAGCTTTAGGATCAGCCACTCCCACTACTACATTCGGTTTTAACAAATCATCCACTTTTTGAACCTTGTTCTTGCCTTTTTCTGAAACTATAAGCACTACAACATCTTCCAAGAATTTCTGAGAAGTTTTTAGCATATCATCACTTTTTAGTTTATCAACATAAAGCCAATCAGCAGAAAAATAAATATCGCAAGGCTGTCCACTTTTTATCTGAGAGTAAAGTTCACCGGAAGCTCCATAATTTGGTATTACTTTAGCTCCTGTTTTCTTTTCAAAGCTAAAAATAACTTCATCCATAGGTTTTTTAAGTGATGTTGGTGCATAAATGTAAAGTTTTTGTCCTGTGTAACTTGCACTTTTCATTTTTGGAGTCTCTTTTGAACTCTTGCCCGCATTAACGCATCCATTGGTAAGGAACATTAACAATGCAAAAATCGCCAATAACCAAACATTCCTTTTCATTTATAACACTTTAAACTTTTCATAATTTCTTCATCATTTTTGTTGAGAGTAATAGCTTCCTTTTATATACATACCTGCCATATTTGCTGCTTATCTCCTTGACATATAATTTAAATTTTTAAAAGACAAAAATTATCTCTCGGAGTTACAGTAATTTTATCCATTTATAACTATAATTTCATCTCCGGGCTTTATAAACCCGCTTTTTAACACCCTTGCAAATACACCTTCTTTTGGCATTATACAATCGCCTGTAATCTTTCTGATCTCACAAGCTTCGTGACATTTTTTCCCTATTTGAGATATTTCAAGAATAACCTCTTCTCCTATTTTAAGTTTTGTCCCTACCGGCAAAGTGTAAAGTTCAATTCCTTCCGTTGTTATATTTTCTGCAAATTTTCCTGCA
>NZ_AVAF01000022.1 GCF_000445185.1 Thermoanaerobacter sp. A7A | reverse complement strand
ATTTGAAAATCTTTGGAGATTTAATTTGAGAATTGACAATATAATTTTACCCATAATATTAGCAATATTTTTAATTGGATTTCTATCAACTGGAAATATCTTGAAGGTAGTTCAAATACTTTACACTGCAATTTTTGTGTCAGGAAAAAGGCTGTGGCAAATCATAGTAATAATATCTCTTATAATATCTATGTCAAAAGCTTTAGATGACATAAGCGCAGATATAATCATAACGAAACCTTTTATAAAATATTTAAAAACTCCTATTTTTTCATTTTGGATAATAGGTTTTTTAATGATGTTTTTATCATTTTTTATATGGCCTGCTCCTGCAGTCGGCTTAATAGGTACGGTTCTCATCAATCCCGCTTTAAAATCGGGTATTGACAAAGTAAGCCTTGCCTCTATTGTTTCAATTTTTGGCTTTGGAGCAGCATTATCAGGAGACTTTTTCATACAAGGAGCTCCCTCTATAACAGCTAGGGCAACAGGTATACCAATTCACACATTAATATTGGCAAGTTTACCTATTTGGGCTACAGCTTCAGCTGTAAGCATTCTTATACTTTATTTTATTACATTGCAACAAAGTAAAAGACAACAGCAAAACAATCATTTAGACGTTAATAGCATTGACAAACTTTCTCCTCCTTTTAGTAGTGTGGTGGTTTCAATAATTGCAGTAGGCCTTTTTATTTTAGATATAATTTTGATGCTTTTATTTAAAATTCACTCTAACGCGGCCACTGCTTTGATAGGTGGAACATCTATAATAGTTTTAATTGCCTCTACTTTAGTACAAAAAAATTTTCTAGATAAAACCCGTGAATATTTAAGAGAAGGTTTCATAACTGGAATGAGAACTTTTGCCCCAATTATAGTAATCAGCGCTTTTTTTCTCCTTGGAGAAACAAGTATGGTAAAAGAGGTTATAAGTCCTCATGCAAAAGGATATCTTGTAGATTTAGGAATGTATTTATCTCAGCACATTCCATTAAATAAGTACACTGTTTCTTTATTAGAATTTTCATTAGGAGTTCTGACTGGTTTATCCGGCTCTGGATTCTCAGGACTTCCTTTAATAGGTGCTATTGCTAAAACTTTTTCTTCAACTTTAAATCTAAAGCCAGCAATTTTAGCTTCTATAGGGCAGATAGCCGCAATATGGACAGGAGGTGGTACAATAATACCTTGGAGTACCGTAGCTGTTTCTACAGTAATAGACGTAGAAGCCGAAAAAATCGCTAAAAAAAACATGGTACCTGCAATAGCAGGTCTTATAGCAGCATATCTTGTTACAATATTTTTATTATAATTACAAAGCCGAGGACTAAACCTCGGCTTTTAAGATATTCCCCTCATTATCAAATTCATCATACTGTCTTTCTCCTCATTGCTCAACTTTTCCCACGTCGCCTCAAAAATCACCCCCAATCCTGGTATTGCATTTTCCTCTTTGCTGTCAACAACCTCCTGTATAAACCCTTTGATTTCCTCTTTTGTTCTTCCTTTTAAGTTGTCGAGCACAGCTTTTTTTATGTCCATAACATACCTCCAATTGTAAGATTCACTAATATAATTCCCAAAACAAAAAATAATAAACAAAAAAGTTCCTAAAAAGGAACCTATATGACATGGAATAAATATTTAAGAATCAGCAAAATTGCTATACCTGCTATTCCAAAAACTCCTGTAATAAATGAAGTAATTATATTGACAGGCAAGTAAATCCCAAATAGAACACCAAAAAAATTAAAAAACAAAAGCATCACAAAACCCACTAAGGCATTTAATACAAACTTTACCATCAACCTTAGAGATTTACCTAAAAGCCATAAAATAAAAACTAATATTAAAATAGCAACAATAAACGAAAAAGTCCCTTCCATCACCCTGTAATCACCTCTCATATCTTGATTACATTATATCATATTTTGCAAATTAAAAATAAATTAAATTTACATTTTTTTGATTGATTAGTCCTTATTAATCATATAAAATAATAGAGGTTACAAAATTTAAGACAAAGGGGTATGGTAATGGAACTATTAATCAAAGCTTTTATAATGGGAATCGTAGAAGGGTTAACTGAATTTCTCCCCATCTCCTCTACAGGACATTTAATCATTGTAGGAAGCTTTATTAATTTTACCGGAAAATTTGCTACAATGTTTGAAATCGTCATTCAGTTGGGAGCTATTTTAGCAGTTGTATATTATTACAAGGGAAAAATATTTGCTTCTCTTAAAAATTTAAAACCTGGAGATTGGGGATTTAATTTGTGGTTCAAAATCTTTATAGCTTTTATACCAGCAGCAGTTATAGGATTATTTACTCACAAATACATTGAAGAGCATTTATTTTCGCCCTTCACTGTAGCAATTGCCCTCATTGTAGGTGCAATAATGATGATAGTCATAGAAGATACTTTCGGAAAAAGATATAAAATTGACAACATGGACAAAGTAGACACAAAAAAATCTTTCTGGATAGGTATAGCACAAGTTATGTCTCTTTTCCCTGGAATGTCACGGTCTGCTTCTACTATAATGGGAGGTATGCTTGTAGGTTTATCAGTTAAAGCAGCTGCAGAATTTTCTTTCTTTTTAGCTATACCTACAATGTTGGCAGCAACAGGCTTTGAACTTATCAAAAGTTTTACTGCCATGTCCTTATTGGAATGGGAAGCTCTTACAGTAGGATTCATAATGTCCTTCATAACCGCTTTATTTGTAGTAGATAAATTTTTGTCCTATCTCGCAAAACATCCTTTAAAACCATTTGCTTATTATAGACTAATTGTAGGACTACTTATGTTACTTCTAATATCTGAAAAGATAGTTAAATAATAAAAACAAAAAAGGGTAGACCCATTTATGGCCTATCCTTTTTATTTATTTTATTTATTCCAATTCTTCATAAGCTTTTGAATATACTTCATAATCTTTATCACTGAAAAGTATAAATCTCACTTCTTTTATATTGCTACCTTCAAGATAATCAGATACTACTCTTAAAGCTATTTTTGCAGCTCTTTCTACAGGGAAACCATATGCTCCTGTGCTTATAGAGGGAAAAGCTATAGTTTTTACATTGTATTCATCCGCCAATTTAAGGCTTTCTATGTAAGCACTTGCTAATAAATTATCTTCATTATGATTGCCGCCTCTCCATATAGGCCCAACAGCGTGAATAACATATTTAGCCTTTAAATTACCTGCTCCAGTTATAACCGCATGACCTGTAGGGCATCCTCCTTGTTTTTCTCTTATAATTCTGCACTCCTCATCGATAGAAGGACCACCCGCTCTATGAATAGCTCCGTCTACCCCACCACCTCCAGATAAAGAAGAATTTGCAGCATTTACAATAGCATCTACTTCTTGATCCACAATATTCCCCTTTATTAATTTTATTCTCTCTTTCATTTCATCACCCTAATTTTAATTTTTATTTACGCTTAAAATTATATCACAAAAAACTGATATTTTCACGACATTGTGTTTTCATATTTTTCACCAATTATCCATAGAAAAGCAAAAGATATAAATAAACATATAGACGCTGCTAAAAATAACTTGTTAAATCCTATAAAATCCATAATAGCTCCAAAAGAGGAAGGAGTAACTATTGCGGCCAGGGATGAAAAGAAATAATAAAGTCCTGTATATGTCCCTATTTTTTCAGCTGAAGTATAGCTCACTACAAGAGGATAAGAATTTATTGTAAATAAAGCATTAAACATTCCAGCAAAAGGCATCAAAATTTGGATTGTCCTAAAATCACGTACTATCATAAATATTAAAAATAAAATTCCTTGTCCAAAAGCTCCAATCATCATAGTTTTTCTTTTCCCTATTTTTGTAGCTATAAATCCAGCAGGTAAAGCAAAAACTAAAAATGCCAAAGCGTAAAAACCCATTGCAAAAGAAGAAACACTTTCGTCTATCCCTAAAGCTATTTTGCAATACCTTGTGAAAAAAGTTTCAACTGCAGCAAAACCCGCAATTGTCATAAAAATTGACAGGAGAGTATAAAAGGGTGCTTTATTTTGATCTTTTACCACAGTTGCAAGGGCCTTTAAAATACTCTGTTTTTCTTTTTTTTCCTCATTAACAACTATTTTAGGTTCTTTAATTGTTAAAAATAAAACTATAGGTATAATTAATGATAAAATCCCTGACAAAAAGAAGGGATATGCTTTGTTTATTTTATAAAGCTGAGATCCAATAAAAAATATTATTAATGAACCTAATCCTCCCATAAAATTTATGACTCCATTAGCTTTGCTTCTGTGCTCTTCTTCTACAATATCTGGCATTAAAGCTACCATAGGAGTCCTATACGTAGCTACAACAATGTTAAACAGCAAATCTATAACAAGAAGCGATAAAAGTTTTGTCTGAAGTGGAAGCAAAGCATATAAAACGCCAGCAAGAGGCATGCTTACAAGTATATATGGCATTCGCCTGCCTATTCTTGTTCGCGTATTATCGCTTAAAGCCCCAAAAAATGGAAGTATAAAAAGGTTAGCAATGTTGTCCCAACTCATTACAAACCCAATTAAAGTATTGCTTTTTGTAAAATTACCAAGAAAAATGGGCATATAGGCATTATATGCTGCCCAAATCATGGAAATTACCATAAAACCAAGACCTAAATTAAATATCTTCAAATAATTCAATCGCGAGGACATATTATTCTCCCTTCTCTAAAAGATTTATCAAAGTTTGTGGGTCGTCAGTGATAATCGCATCAACACCTGCTTTTATCATCATTTCCATGTCTTCTTTCCTATCAACAGTCCAAGGAAATAATTTAATATTATTCTTTTTACATCCCTCTACTAATTCAGGTATTATATTAAAATAAAAAGGATGCAGAGAATACGCTTTCATTCGTATTGCCATATGCCATGGTTCTACAAGCCCACATTGATAAAGAAGCCCAATTTTAAGCCCCGGTGCCATCCTCTTTACATCCCTTAAGCTGTAATGGTTAAAAGAAGAAATAACTACTCTATCCTCAAAGTCATAATCTTCTATCGCTTTGATAAGCTTTTCTTCAATTCCTGGATAAATTACAATTCCACTTTTTATCTCTATATTTACAATAAAATTTTTATGTCCAATGAGTTCAAAAACCTCATAAAGAGTTGGTATTCTCTCCCCTGCAAACTTCTTGTCAAATTTTATGCCAGCATCTAGCCTCTTAAGCTCTTTTAAAGTAAAATCTTTAACAAAGCCAATTCCGTCTGTAGTCCTATCCACCCTTTCATCGTGAATCACCACCAGTTGTCCATCTTTAGTAAGCTGCACGTCCAATTCAATGCCGTCAGCTCCCATTTCTAAAGCCCTTTTAAAAGATGCTAATGTGTTTTCTGGAGCATTTCTTGAATCTCCTCTATGGGCGATTACTAAAGGTTTCATAAATATGCCTCCTCATTTTTCAATTACTATACAAATTTTATCACATTTACCTTTAAAAACAAATTCACAAAATTAATTTTGCATAATAAGTTTGTTCTTTTCCATGAAGGAAAATTATTATTAAATTTTCTTTTTTAAAATCTGCTGTCACATCGTGTTTAAAAAATTCATAAACTATTTTTTTTGACAATTCAAGGCTGGAAAGTCCAACAGCTTGTGGAAGATTTTCTTTTAACCAATTTTCATCTTTAATATACTTTTTAAAAATCTCTTGACCTTTCTCATATTTTTCTTTTACACAATCAGGTAAATCTTTGGCAGCATTAAAATACAAAAAATCAAATTTTATAACGTCTTTTATTAAATCCTCATCAACATCGAGTGTTTCAATAGAAAATTTATATAAAATATCGTATAAGGCTTTTAATGAATGATTTTTATATAATAGCTCGTTTTCCTTCCAGTACTTATAAAATTCAAGATAAAAGTCAAATGGCCTTTCAAATTTATTCTCCAAATATTCAAGAGTTTTTTTAAATTTTCCGGAATTATAGTATTTGTTCAAAAGGAATGCTATACCTTTTAAAATGACTAACTCTTGATAACTAACATCCTTTGTATACAAGATCTCATAGGGGGGCTTATTATCATAAACTATTTTAAACTCCTCCACTTTTCTCATTAAAGGAGTACCTTTTAATACTTTTAAAAATCCCAACTGTATTTCATCAGGTTTTAAATTATACACATCATCAAAAGCTTTACTAAAAGTTTCAAAACTATCTTCAGGAAGTCCCGCTATCAAATCTACATGCAGTTTTATTCCCGCTTCTCTAAGCAGTTTTATTCCTCTCAAGGCTTTTTCAACTGCAGTAATACGAGATATTTTTTTTAAGCTATTCTTATTTGTAGTCTGAACTCCTACTTCAAACTGTATTCTTTTTTCCAACCCTTTTAATTCTTCTATAAACTCTTTATCCACAAGCTCAGGGTTAACTTCGCAGTGAAATACAGTATCTCCACCTATTTTTTTCATAATATTTAAAATCTCTCTTGCTCTCTTTCTATTTGAATTAAAAGACCTATCAATAAGTTTTAATATTTTCACATTTTTATCTACAAACCACTTCAAATCCCCTTCGACTTTTTCAAGGCTTTCATATCTCAATTTATTGTCAATAGAAGAAAGACAATAAGCACATTTAAAAGGACAACCTCTTGAGGTCTCATAATACACAAGCTTATTGCTCAAATCTTCCTCTTCCTCATAAGATATGGGAACTTCATTTAAGTTGACATAATCTTTTTGTGGTTGAATTACTATTTGCCCATCAACCTTATAGCTAATTCCTGCAACTTCTTTTATATCCCTTTTTCCTTCTAACGCTTCCAATAATTCTTTAAAAGCAATTTCCCCTTCCCCTAAAACTATGTAATCTATAAAGCCTTTTGACAAAAGATTATCTACATCATAAGAAGCCTCAGGTCCCCCCAAAACCAATATTACTTTCGGAAGTATTTTTTTTATATTTTCAGCCAAATTTAATGCTATTTCTATATTCCATATGTAACAAGATATACCTACTACGTCTGGTTCCTTTTCTACAACACTTTCTAGCATAAAATCTGTACTGTCATTTATAGTAGTCTCAAAAATTTCTATATCATAAGGATGACAAAACTTTCTTATATTTCTTATAGCAAGATTGGTGTGATAATATTTTGCATTGATTCCTACAAGAAGTGTTTTCATATATATCCCTCGCATTTTACTACATTTTACAAATATATAATATAAGTATTTATACAAAAAAGCAAATAATTTTATTTGCAAAACTATTTTTTCCTCTAATGAGATATAATATTGTTAGGTAAAACTTTGTGAAAGGATTGAAGACTATGTCTTTTATAAAATTCAATAAATTGTGGCTGACACTTATATTAATTACCACAATATTTTCTGCTTTATACCTTTATTATACATTATTTCCAGGAAATATACCTCGTGAAGTCTACAAATATTTTTCTCCTTTAGAAATATCAAAAGCGCAAAAGTATCACAGAATAAATCGATTGATTTACATAACTTCTTTTTTGACAAAAGCAGCTTTTTTGATATGGTTTGTATTTGGGAATAATGCTATCAAGCTTTCATACTATACCGAAAAATTAGCTTCAGGTAAATACTATGTGAATGTCTTTTTATATTTCATTGCCTTATGGGTAATTTTAAGGTTAATATCTCTACCCTTTAGCCTTTTAAGCCATTCTGTTCAAGTTGAATGGGGTTTTTCTGTACAGACAATGGCTTCTTGGTGGAGTGATTATTTTAAAAGTGCGGCTTTAGACTTTGTTTTTTCGTCAATGGGAGTATTGCTCTTATTTGTGGCTCTAAATAAATGGCCTAATAACTGGTGGGTAAGTGCTGCAGTCTTTTTGACGATAATTATGTTTGTGCAAATTTACGTCTATCCTACTTTTATAGCACCTTTATTTAATAAATTCACCCCAATCAAAGACCAAAAAATAATAAACATGGTAAAGGAAATATCAAAAAATGCGGAAATAAAAATAGATAAGATTCAAGAAATGGATGCAAGTAAAAGGACTACTCTTGCCAATGCCTACTTTTATGGATTTGGAAAGACAAGTAGGATTGTATTGTATGATACATTATTAAAAAATTATCCAGAGGATGAAATAAAGGCAGTTATAGCTCATGAAGCAGGTCATTGGAAAGAAAATCACGTATTAAAAAGTATGTTAATAGGCATAGTAGGACTTGTAATAGGTCTTTATTTTCTTAATATTTTAATTCACTCAAGCCTATTTCTCCCTTATGGTAAAAGAATGATTTCTGCAGTTTTAGCGACGATATATTTGTTTATACTACTTATAAATTTTGACACAACTCCAATACAAAATTACATATCAAGGCAGATGGAAAAACAAGCAGATTTACTATCTGTAGAGTACCTTCACGACAAAAAACCTGTAATAAAACTTCAGATTGACCTTGCTAAAAAAAGTTTATTGGATGTAGCTCCGCCGCCTTTTATAGAATGGTTTTCTTATTCTCATCCTTCTACAATGCATAGGATTAAATTAGTAGAAAGGCAAATATCGAGTAGGAGCTGAATAATTATTTTATTCAGCGTCCTC
>NZ_AVAF01000021.1 GCF_000445185.1 Thermoanaerobacter sp. A7A | reverse complement strand
CTTTCGCGGAAGAGTAGGTCGCTGCCGGTAAAATTTTATAAAGCCCCCTTTATAAATAAACTCCTTTATAGGAGTTTATTTTTTTATATATACTTCCCAGACGCCAGTTAACACTTCCTCTATTTTTAAAGTGCAACCTATTTTAGAAAAGTACGTTTCTATATTGTCCAAGCTACAGCGATGGTCTACAACCACTTTTAATACATCTCCTTCTTTCATTTCTTCATATTTTTTTCTAGTTTTTAAAAGAGGCAAAGGACAGATTTCCCCCATACACATGATTTCATGAACCATTTGCATCACCTTTAGCAGAAAAAATTTTTACCGCTGTTTTTTATAAAGTCGATGAAATCGGACTTGGATTTTTTGTAAATCTTTTTATTGTATATGATTGAATAAGTGTAATTAAATTCTATGTTTTCAACCTGAACTATAGACAAGGTCTTAGTATATAATTCTTTCTTTATGGCTATATAGGGTAAAATAGACAGACCGTGTCCTGCTGCTACAGAGGACTTTATCGATTCAATAGAGGGAGATTCCATTTCAATTTTTAATTTTTTGATGTCAATTCCATTGGCTAAAAGTGTTTCTTCAATTACTTTTCTTAGAGCGCATTTTTTATGTATTATAAAAAAATTATAACGCAATAATTTGTTTTTTAACAAGCTTTTTTCTTCCCAATTACCACTTGCGACAAAATGCATTTTGAATTCTCCCAGAGGAATGCAGGAAATATTTTCATCTATGTAACAGCCTTCTATAAACCCAATATCTATTCCTCCTTCTTTGATGTTATAGATCACTTCTGGTGTGAAATTGTGTTCCACATGAACTGTAACATTCTTATACCTTCTCTTAAATTCGTGAAGAGTGCAAGGAAGAGCATATTGGCCAATAGTGGGGCAAGAGGAAATTGTAAGCCTGTTCATGCAGTCGTTTTCGCAGCACTCTAAGTCCTTAATCATATTATCATATAGATTTAATATCCTCTCTGCGTACTGATACACCAATTCTCCAGCTACGGTAGGAATAACTCCTCTGTTACTGCGCTTTAAAAGAATAGCTTTTAAGTCTTTCTCTAATGCTTTTATTTGTTGACTTATGGCCGGCTGGGAGAGATACAATTCTTTTGCTGCTGAGGAAATGCTCTTATAGTATACGGTTTTATAAAATGCTCTCAAATTTTCAATATTCACAATGACCCCCCCTGTTTGTTAAAAAGCTATCGCAGTACAACGTTTCGCTTGATTAAGTTTTATTATACTACAAAGTTTGTTATAAGTAAAACTAATATCACATAAGAATTTCAAATAATATAAAGGGAAAATTTTATAGTATAATAAAATTGAAATGTTAAAATGATAACAAAGTGAGGAGGTATGTAAAATGGGGAATGATGTTAAACCCACCTATACTTTAGACGAAAGAGGGGAAGTGTGTCCAGTTCCTGATGTAGACACGAGAAGAAAACTTAAGGAGATGAAATCAGGAGAAATTCTTGAAGTGTTAATTGACTATGCACTTTCCAAAGAGAGAATTCCATCTGGGGTTAAAGAAATAGGAGGGGAAGTCATCTCTATTGAGGAAATTGGACCCAGTGAGTGGAGAATTCTTATTAAAAAGCTTTGATAAGATGAGGGGGAGATTTTATGGATCCGAGGGTACAGGGACTTTTAGTAGGAATACTTTTTGGAATAGTTTTACAAAGAGGTAGAATTTGCTTTAACTCAGCTATAAGAGATGTGAAGATGACAAAAGATAATTATCTTGCAAAATTAGCCTTACTTGCAATACTGGTGGAGACAGTAGGGTTTCAATTAGCTGCTCAATTAGGCTGGATTAAATTGAATCCAATAGCTTTTGTACCTCTTGCACAGATAATTGGAGGATTTTTATTTGGTATGGGTATGGTCTTGGCAGGAGGATGTGCCAGTGGTATTACTTACAGGATAGGTGAAGGTTATATAACAGCTTTTGTAGCCGCAGTATTTTTTGGTGTCACCGCTTCTGCCGTAAGAGGAGGACCTCTCTCATTTGTAAATAGTTGGATGGGGAAACCCATAACTACTACTAATAACCCGGGAGGGTTTTACGCTTCAAAAGATGGAGCTGTCAATTTAACTTTGGCAAATCTTTTAAATATTAATCCATGGATTGTAGCAATCATTTTTGCTGTGATACTTTTGATAGTATTAATATTTTGGAAGACTACAGAAAGGAAAGTTTCAGGACTTGATTGGGTTACAGGTGGAATTGCTTTAGGACTTGTAGGAATTATAGCATATCTTTCTCAGAAGACATATCCCCTTGGCATCACAGGAGGTTGGGTGAATCTTTTCAGAACCACTACTGCAAATTTAGACCTTACTAAGCCTATTCCGTACAACTGGATGGGCATGGAGATAGTGGGCATTATAGTCGGAGCATATCTGGCGGCACTTTTTGCAAAAGAATTCAGATTGAGAGTTCCAAAAGACCCAAAAACTTTTGTTCAGGTAGCAGTAGGAGGTATTTTAATGGGATTTGGTGCAGGAAGTGCTGGAGGATGCAATATAGGGCATATTCTTTCGGGGCTTCCACATCTAGCAATAAGTTCAATTATTTTTACAGTATTTACACTATTCGGAAATTGGTTTATGGTGTGGTATCTTTTTGAAAGAAGATAAATTGTGGAAGGGCTTTGCCCTTCCAAGGAAATTTTAAGAGGAGGGAATAAATATGCATATAGCAATACAGGTAAATGTGCCCCCTTATACAAATGAGGACATGGATACAGCGATTCATTTAGCACAAATCCTTGTGAATAGGGGGCATAAAGTTTCAATATTTTTGTTTGCTGATTCTGTTCTTGCAACAAATAAACTAGTAAAACCCATGAAAATTGATAGAAATATTCCATTAAAACTTCAAGAACTTTCAGATAAGGGAGTAGAGGTTCACATTTGCGGTCTTTGCGCACAATACAGGGGAATTACAGAAGATATGAAAATTGAAGGTTCAGATTTCTCCGGAGTGCCGGAGATGGCAGCACTTATTTACAATTCCGATAGGTACATCAATTTACTGCCATAGGAGGTGTAAAGAATGAAAAAAGTTTTATTTGCAGTGTACAATTCGCCTGTTGGGAGCATCTGGATAAATGAGGCTCTCAGAAGTGCTTTTGGTATGTACGGAGAAGACCTTGAACCGGTTGTACTTTTTGTAAACGAAGCAGTTCTTGCGGTTCGTAAACAATGCAAACCAGAAATAATTGGATGTTTACCGCTATCCATTACCTTTAAATATTTGGAGAAATACAATACTCAAGTATATGCAATAAAAGAAGACCTTGAAAAATATAGCATAAAAGAAAATGAAATTGAACCTCATTGGAATTTAAAGACGATAATAAAAGAAGAACTTCCAGACTTTGTACATTCTTTCGATAAGGTAGTATTCTTTTAGGAGGGAAAAGATATGGCGTTGATAATTGTTAAGAAAAGTCCGGCTAATAAACTTTCAGAATTTTTGCTGAAACTTGCACTGCCCCAGGATAAAGTTATTTTCATACAGGATGGGGTCATTTTTGCAATTGAAAAAAATCTAAAGGGCCTTGTAAAAGAAGGGGTTGAGCTCTTCGCGCTTAAGGAAGATTTTATTGCAAGAGGATTTGAAGAGAGTGAAAGCCAAATTCCTTTGATAGATTATGAGGGATGGGCTGATCTTATAGAAAGGGATGAGAAAATAATTTCTTAGAGGTATGCTTGTGCTGGCTCATGCTGCTTCAGCACAAGCAGAAGTTGCGGTAGATAATGTTTTTGGCGAATCAAACACATTAGATTATCTGATTTGGTGAGTCTGTACACAAAGTGTAATTTTCTTAAATACAAACTATTGTTAAAAACTTAAAGTTTGGGAGCTTTTTGAATGAACAAAATATTTCGTGGAATAGGGGGTTTTTAAAGTGAAAGTTTTGGAGGGATTATACTATTCTAAAGACCATGTATGGCTTAAAATAGAAGGGGATAAAGCATATATAGGAATAACTGACTATGCACAGGATTCTGTAGGAGATATAGAATACATTGAATTACCAGAAGTAGAGACTGAATTCACTGCTGGCGATGTACTTGGAGTCCTAGAATCGGCAAAAGCAGCCTCTGACGTTTATATACCAGTGGATGGAAAAGTAGTTGAAGTAAACAACAATATTCTTGATGACCCTTCTTTAGTAAATAGTGATCCTTATGATAGTTGGCTTGTATTAGTAGAACTTAAAAACAAATCACAAGTTGAGAATTTAATGACAGCCGAAGAATATAAGAAATTATTAGGGAAATAATAAAAGAGAATGCCTGAAAAGGCATTCTCTTAAACTGTAGACATAGGATATTTTGAATATTTTTTAACTTTGTCAACAAGCTGAGAGAATGCCTGAAAAGGTATTCTCTTTTTGTGTGTTGACTTTATTAATAATTTTAGTAATGTTATAATTATTTAAAGGTTTTTTATTCAGAAGGGTATATATGTAATTTTTTGAAGGTAGTAATATGGCAATGGAGGGATAAAAATGGGGAGAATCCTATGCGGTGTGGACTTAGGAGGTACAAAGATAAGTACAGGGTTTGTAGATGAGAAGGGCAATATCATAAAGAGCATCAAAATACCTACTATGGCTGAAAAAGGGCCAGAAGAAGTAATTAAGCGAATCGAACAAAGTGTTTATGACATTTTAAAAGAAGCAGGATTAAAATTATCTGATTTAAAAGGAGTTGGGATTGGATCTCCAGGTCCCCTTGATGCTAAAAGGGGAGTAGTTATAAGCCCACCTAATCTTCCTGGTTGGGATAATATCCCTATTGTGGATATTTTATTTAATAAGCTGGGAGTTGAAGTAAAATTAGAAAATGATGCAAATGCTGCAGCTATTGGAGAAAATTTGTTTGGCGCAGGAAGAGGTATAGACAATTTTGTTTATATAACTGTAAGCACTGGGATTGGTGGTGGCGTAATAATAGAAGGGAAACTTTATAGCGGAGAAAATTCTAATGCAGCTGAGATTGGGCACCATACTATAAATTTTAATGGGCCTCGATGTAATTGCGGAAATTATGGGTGCTTTGAAGCTTTTGCTTCTGGTACGGCTATTGCGAGATTTGCTCAAGAAGGAATTCAAAATGGGAAAGATACAATGATAAGGGATTTAGCCAAAAATGGAGTAGTAAAATCGGAACATGTATTTGAAGCGGCAAAATTGGGAGATGAATTTGCGAAAGAATTGGTTGACAATGAAGCTTTTTATCTTGGAGTGGGAATTTCAAATATCATGGCTTTTTATAATACAAAAAGAATTGCCATAGGTGGTGGCGTATCCACTCAATGGGAGATGCTCTATGATAAAATGATGGAAACAATAAAGAAAAAAGCTTTGAAGCCTAATGCCGAAGTATGTGAAGTAGTAAAAGCAGAGCTTGGAGAAAACGTGGGTGTTTTAGGAGCGGCAGCATTACTTTTATAAGAGGTGAAATATGAATAGGTGTCCTTGGTGTCTTAGTGACGACATTTACATAAAATATCATGATGAAGAATGGGGAGTGCCTGTTCATGAGGATAAAAAACATTTTGAGTTTTTGGTTTTAGAATCGGCACAAGCGGGTCTTAGTTGGATTACTATTTTAAGAAAAAGAGAAAATTACAGGAAAGCCTATGCTGACTTTAACCCTATAAAAGTGTCACAATATGATAAAAAGAAAGTAGAAGAACTCTTAAAAAATAGTGGAATTATAAAAAACAAAAAGAAAATAGAGGCTTCAATACACAATGCAAAAAGGCTTATAGAAATACAAAAGGAATTTGGAAGTTTTGATCAATATATTTGGGGTTTTGTAAATTATAAACCTATAATAAATGCGTGGGAAAAAATTGAAGATATACCTTCTAAAACTGAATTATCAGATAAAATCAGCCAGGACCTTAAAAAGAGAGGATTTATTTTTATAGGTTCTACTATCATATATTCCTATATGCAGGCTGTAGGTATAGTAAATGACCATTTAATAAGCTGCTTTAGATATAAGGAGTTAATTGAGCCTTTTAAATAATACAGGCAGGGCTTGGTGCAATTTGCATTGAGACTTGCTTTTTTTCTTTTAAGAAAAAATATAATGAAATTGAGGAAATACAAAAAAGGGTGAATATATTTCTGCACAAAAGGGAATAATTTCATTAGGATAATTTTGAAAGATGGTGTTGCATATGGAAAGCATAGCAACAAAAAGGAAATGCTTTATATGCGAACAGCAATCAGAAGATGGAATAGAAGTGCTAGGGAAATTTCTTTGCGCAAATTGCCAACAAAAATTGATAAACTTATCTCCTTTTGATGATAGTTATGATTTTTACAGGCAAAAAATGATAGACATATGGGAAGGCTATATGAAAGACATAAAATATGAAAACCGGATATGAA
>NZ_AVAF01000020.1 GCF_000445185.1 Thermoanaerobacter sp. A7A | reverse complement strand
CAAAATATCTCCTTTACGAAAGTTTGTCTACAGTCTGAAACCGGATATGAATCCGGTTTTTATATTTTATGGTATAATCAAAATAACGAAAAATTACGATTAGACGGAGGTATTGTATGACAGCTCCATTGTATGAAGCACTTATGAATTATGTAAAAAACCAAATTATACCTTTTCATATGCCAGGCCATAAACAAGGAAGTACTTTTCCGGGAGAATATCTCGTTAATTTGGCAAAGATTGATCTAACAGAAGTACCAGGACTTGACAATCTTCACAATCCTGAAGGTCCCATACTGGAGGCACAAAAACTTGCAGCAAAAGCTTTTGGGGCAAGAGAGTCTTTTTTTCTTGTAAATGGGACGACATCCGGCATATACGCAGCGATGTACGCAGCTTTAAATCCTGACGATAAAGTGCTTATAATGAGGAATTCTCATAAATCTGTGTACAATGGCCTTGTACTAACAGGAGCAATACCTGTCTACATAAACCCGGAAATTGATTATGAAGACGGCATTCCAATGGGAGTTGATATAAACAAACTGGAAGAATATTTAAAAAAGGATGAGTCTATAAAAGCAGTAGTGATGACTTATCCCAATTATTACGGGTTCTGTAGCGATATCACAGGAATTTCTGACATTGTTCATAAATATAATAAAATTTTAATTGTAGATGAAGCCCATGGAGCTCATTTTCCTTTTTCTAATAATTTGCCTCTTTCTTCTATACAGGCAGGAGCAGATATTGTGGTACAGAGTGTACACAAAACCTTGTCTTCTTTTACTCAAAGCTCTATACTCCATTTAAATTCCGATAGAATAGACATAGATCGCTTAAAGTATTCCTTAAGCCTTTTTCAATCAACCTCTCCTTCTTACCTTCTTATGTCTTCTCTTGACCTTGCAAGAGATTATATGGAGAAAGAAGGCAAAAAAAGATTAGAAAAAGCAATTATTCTTGCTAATTATGCAAGATATGAGATAAACACTCTTGGGGAAATAAGGTGCTTAGGAGAAGAAATAGTAGGTAGCTTTGGCATTGTTGACTTTGACAGAACTAAACTTACTGTAAGTGTAAAGAACTTATGTATAACGGGGCCTGAAGCAGAAAGATTTTTGAGAGAGAATTTTAATATACAAGTAGAGGTGGCTGATACTTTTAATATGCTTGCCATGGTTACATTAGCGGATGATAAAGAAAGGGTTGACCTTTTAATAAAGGGTATAAAAGGACTTAAAAATGTAAAAAAAGATAAAAAAACAGCTGAAGAAGTGGCAGCTTATCCTGATACTCCAGAAATTGTTTTAAAACCTTCTGAAGCGGTAAGGCAAAAAACTAAATTAATATCTTTAGAAGAAGCAGAAGGTCGTATTTCTGCAGACTTTATTATCCCTTATCCTCCAGGTATTCCGCTTATTTGTCCAGGAGAGCGCATAAAAAAAGATATGGTAAAATATATAAATGTGTTATATAATAAAGGTATTAAGGTATTAGGTCTTAAAAATAACAACCTATTGGTGTGTGAAATATGAGAGGAAAATTTATAAGCTTTGAAGGAATAGATGGATGCGGTAAGACTACTCAGATAAAATTTCTGAAGGAGTATCTTTTAAAACAGGGTTATAATATTTTGGTATTGAGAGAGCCTGGAGGCACAAAAGTTGGAGAAAAAGTTAGAGATATTTTATTGGATAAAAATAATTTCATTTCTCCAGTCACAGAAATGCTTTTATACGCTTCTTCTAGGGCTCAGCTAGTGGAGGAGAAAATATTGCCGGCCATTGAGGAGGGTAAAATTGTACTCTTAGACCGCTTTGTGGATAGCTCTTATGTG
>NZ_AVAF01000019.1 GCF_000445185.1 Thermoanaerobacter sp. A7A | reverse complement strand
GAGATATTTTATTGGATAAAAATAATTTCATTTCTCCAGTTACAGAGATGCTTTTATATGCTTCTTCTAGAGCTCAGCTGATGGAGGAAAAAATTTTACCGGCCATTGAAGAGGGTAAAATTGTACTCTTAGACCGTTTTGTGGATAGTTCTTATGTATATCAGGGTTATGCGAGGGGCTTAGGGATAGAAAAGGTTAAGATAATTAACGAAATAGCTACAATGGGGATTTTGCCTGATGTAACAATTTATATAGACATTACTCCTGAAGAAGCAATGAAAAGACGAGGCGAAAGAGAAGCAGATAGATTAGAGAGAGAAAGTTGGGATTTTCATAAAAAAGTAAGAGAAGGTTATATTAAGTTAATTAAAGAATTTCCTCAAAGGTTTGTATTTATAGACGGAATGCAAGAGCTTATGAAAGTGCATCAAGACATACTTGATGTAGTAAAAAAATATTTGTAAGGAGGGTCATAACATGAAATTAGTATTAGCTATTGTGCAGGACGAAGATGTAAGGAGACTTATGGATGGCTTGACTGAGGGAGGATTTAGCTTTACGAGAATAGCATCTACTGGGGGATTTTTAAGGTCTGGCAATACAACCTTGATAATAGGTGTAGAAGACGAAAAATTAGATGATGTTATCAGCATAATAGAGAAAAAATGTAAAACTCGCGATAGAATAATTACTTCTCCTACGCCTATGGGTGGTGCTACAGACATTTTCCTGCCTCAAGCCGTTGAAGTTACAATTGGTGGAGCTACAGTTTTTGTATTAAATGTAGAAAAATTCTTCAGGATTTAGGGTGCTTGACATGAGAATTGAAGAGGTAAAATCTCCGAAGATTTCATCTGATATAAAAAGTGAGTACAATAAGTCTTATAGAGTTACTAAAAAATTTATTGATACTTTTGATGAAGAATTAGATCAATTTCATCAAGACAAATTAAATGAGATTTTATCAGAGATAGACAGTGCAGCACAAAAATTAAAAGAAAATTTGACTTTGCAGGACTTAATTAATTACAAAAAACTTGTAAAGAAGTTTTTGCAGGAAGCGACAAGTGGTATGTTAAAATACACTAAAAAAGAATATGTCGATGCAAGAGGAAGGAAGAAAATTTATTCTTTGGTGGAAAAAGCAAATGACAAGCTAGAAAAGCTTACAGAAGAGTTTTTAAAAGATTCCAAA
>NZ_AVAF01000018.1 GCF_000445185.1 Thermoanaerobacter sp. A7A | reverse complement strand
TTTTAAAAATGATAGATGATATAAGAGGATTATTAATAGACATATATTCATAGGTGATAACGTGTATAGGATTTATGGGCATGAAGCCGTATTAAATATTTTTAAAAATATAATATCTAAAAATAAAATTTCAAATGCCTATTTGTTTGTAGGGGAAGAAGGATTAGGGAAAAGATTTATGGCAGAGTATTTTGCCATGATGATAAATTGTAAAGGGGAAGTTGAAAAGCCTTGCTTTAGGTGTAGTTCTTGCCTCAAGATAGTGGATAAAAATCATCCAGATGTGTTTTTTATAGAGCCGGAGGAGAATTCTATAAAAGTGGATACTATAAGATATATAACTAATGAAATTAATATAAGACCTTATGAAGCTAGCAAAAAGATTTTTATTATAGACAAAGCTGATAAAATGACTGTAGCAGCTCAAAACGCCTTTCTCAAAACTTTAGAAGAACCTCCTTTATATGGACTTTTTATATTGATTGCATCCCAACAACAAGAGCTTTTGCCTACAATTGTTTCTCGCTGTAATATAGTCCGTTTTAATAAAGAAAGTAAAAATACGATAAAGAATTATTTAATGCTTGAACACAATATCTCTGAAAAAGATGCGGAAGTGTTATCTCATATTGCTGATGGAAATTTTGCTCAAGCCAACAAATTAACTGATAATGAATATTTAAATTTTAGAAGAGAGACAATACAAGAAATAGAAAAGATTCTTACGACAAAGGGATTTGAAGTGATAGATGAGTTTGAATTTTTTGATAAAAATAAAGATAATATAGAAGGAATTTTGAAAATTATGCTTTCTTATATGAGGGATTTGTTGGTTTTTAAAGCTACAAAAGATGTCTCTTTGATAAAAAATATAGATTTTTTAGATAAAATACAGAAAATAGAATCTCAATTGACTATCAATAGACTTAACAATATAATTAATAGAATAGAGCAATTTAACTTACAAATTAATTCAAATATAAACTATCAATTGGCGGTAGAGAATCTACTTTTAGATATGGCGGGAGGTTTATAATTTTGGTTACTGTTGTGGGTGTGAGATTTAAAAAAGCAGGGAAGATATATTATTTTGACCCCGGGGATTTGTCAATAAAAGTAGGCGATAAAGTTATAGTTGAAACAATAAGAGGAATAGAATTTGGCGAAGTAGTTGTCGGTATAAAAGAAGTACCAGAAGAAGAGATTGTGGCTCCTTTAAAAAAAGTAATAAGAATTGCGACGCCAGAAGATGTAGAACATTATTATGAAAACAAGAAAAAAGAAGCTGAGGCTTTTGAAATATGTCTTCAGAAAATCGGGCAGCATGGTTTGGAAATGAATTTAATTGATGTGGAATATACTTTTGATGATACCAAAGTCATATTTTATTTTACTGCAGAAGGTAGAGTAGACTTTAGAGAATTAGTGAAGGATTTGGCTGCAGTTTTCAGGATGAGAATAGAACTAAGGCAAATAGGGGTAAGAGATGAAGCAAAAATCATAGGAGGTTTAGGACCTTGTGGAAGGCCTCTATGTTGTACCTCCTTTTTAGGGGAATTTGAGCCTGTTTCTATCAAGATGGCTAAAGACCAAAATTTATCTTTAAATCCCACCAAAATATCAGGTATTTGCGGGCGATTAATGTGCTGTTTGAAGTATGAACAGGAAATGTATGAAAAAATTAGAGCAGAGCTTCCTAAAGTTGGTAGTATAATAAGAGCTGGAGATAAAGAAATGAAGGTTGCAGAAGTAGATGTAATTAGGCGAAAACTCAAAGTAAAAATGAAAAATGTAGAAGGAATAGAGATAATAAAAGAGTATGATCCTGAAGAAGTGGAAGTTATAGAAGAAAGAGAAGAAACTGAAGAAACCTACGAGGAGAAACTATTTGGGGAGGACTTGGAGAAAATAGAGGAATAAATTTCCTCTATTTTTATTCTATTTTTCCAAGTATAAAGCTTATTATCAAGATTATAAAAACAAGTGTAGTAATACCCGTGTATAAATAATCTTTTTCGTATAAAAAAGTAATTATCGAAACGGCCACACGAAATGCAGGGGTTAATATAAGCAATAAAAGTCCGGTAAGGATAATAGCATAAGGCTTTAAAGATATGAAACCTTTTAAAATTTCCCCTGGGGAAGTGGGGTAATAACCAATAGGATATCCACTTTTCCCTGTTATTATAAGCATTAAAAGTCCTATAAGAATGACAAAAGCGCTGGTTTTAACCCCTATATTTAAAGCCTTGCTTATTATAAGCTCCATAGCCATTATTTTTTCATTTTCTTTTTTTAATATTAAATCTTTATTGCTTTCTCTTTCCATAGTTTTATACCCCCAAGCCTTTTATAAGCATTTGAATAGAGATGTAAGCAAGTACAGGTATAAATATTTTCCTTATAGTGGTATTTCTAAGTTTTTCCATTATTCTTGTTCCTAACGTTGCTCCTAATAGAACTCCTAAAGCTACTGGACCGGCTATTTTTGGGTCTATATAACCTCTCATTAAATACATACCTGCACTGGCTGCAGCTGTAACACCAATCATGAAATTGCTTGTAGCAGTAGAGACTTTCATAGGCAATTTCATAAATAAATCCATTGCCATAACTTTAAAAATACCACTTCCTATTCCTAATAGGCCGGATAAAACACCAGCAGCATACATCGTTCCAAATCCACTGTAGACTCCTGTTACTTTGTATTTTACTTCTTTATTTAACACTTTATCAAAATAAGACCCTTCTAATTTCAATTTTTTAGCCAAAGGGTGAGATACGACATTTTGAGGTAATTCTTCATGCCTTTTTCTAAGCATAGCTAAAGCCGAATACAAAAGCACAATGCCAAAAATTATATAAAGATATTTTGGACTTATCAATCCAGCAAGGTAGGCTCCTGTTATAGCTCCTGTAGTTGTAGCGATTTCCAAAAACATTCCTATTCTCAAATTTGTAATCTTGTCTCTTACATATGCGACTGCTGCCCCACTGGAAGTTGCGATGACTGAAACTATACTTGCACCTATAGCGTATTTGATATCTACACCTAATAACAAAGTAAGGGCTGGAATTACGATTATTCCTCCTCCTAGTCCTAAAAGAGCTCCAAAAATTCCTGCTATAAAAGAAAAAGCGAGAATTTCTAGGGAGGTTAAAACCACATTATCATCTCCTTTTTTTACTGGGTTAATTGCTACAATAATAAATTATAACATATACTTTAAAAGGAACCAAAAAGTTATACTTTTCTTTGAAGAAGTAGTAAAATAGGAGGTATTGCATATATGCAGGTAGTAGCTGCTGCTACAATGCCAGCATCGTTGAAGGCAAGAGCAAAAAGCATACCTACGATACTGCCAAAAAATCCGTAATACACGTATTTATAATTTTTGAAGATATTTTTAAGTACTCCCGTTGGCCTATAAGATAGTATAAATAGTACTAAAATAGATATTATAAGTACCCATGACCATATAGTGTATCTTATAAGTTTAAGCTCCATTTGAAGCTTTCTTGCAAAAATTTGGAATAAAGAATTTATACCTTCACTTCTTACAATAATAGCTGTTTGAGCCATATGGGTAGTAGTTCCAAAAAACATTGAGGCTATAAACATCAAAAATAGCAATATTACCATAGAGATAAACATTATTAAAAAGGTCTTTTTATTTATTTTTACTCCAAAGAGCATCAAAATTGTGGAACCAAAAGCCATAAAACCAGTTATAAATCCACCGACTTTTGCTCCAAATTTAGGTAGAACCATTAACCAAAATGCAACAGTAAAAAGGATAAAGCCTAAAATTTTTACGCTTTTGGTTTTATATTTTTCAATTAATGCCATAGTTCCCATAATTGAAGAACCTATCAAGACTCCCATGTATTCATTTCCTATTCCATAGAACCTAGCTCCGCTTATAACGTCATATCCTAATATAGAGTTTTTCATCAAAGGAGAATTAAGTAACAAGTCTATTATTATTGTGATTGTGGTTACTAAACTTATTACCATTAGTCTATCTAAATCATTTTTTACAAAATACATGATTAACCCGTCAATTAATCCAGTTAAAACGACAACAGCCACAATGTTTAAGTAAAGAGATAAGGGGCCTAATAAAGGCAGAATTAAAAATGTCAGAGGAACAGTCATTACTCCCAAAATTATGGGTGTCAAATACTTTAAATATTCCTTTTTTAAAAACAATAGACCTATATAAAGTATTAGCACAATAACTACAAGTAAAACATAATTTTTTAACACTATTGGCCTAGCATTGTGGACAGAAACAATCATTTTATCTGCGTTAATGAGATAACCAAGGGCATTTTGGTATTTGATGCTTTCAATTGGATGTCCCAACATTTCTACAGGAGGTTCTATGTTAAAGTATGATAATATTGTTGGTGCTATGTCTAAATTTGCAAT
Organism: Thermoanaerobacter sp. A7A; assembly: GCF_000445185.1. Taxonomy (GTDB): domain Bacteria; phylum Bacillota; class Thermoanaerobacteria; order Thermoanaerobacterales; family Thermoanaerobacteraceae; genus Thermoanaerobacter. Next base: position 3,211 of record NZ_AVAF01000018.1, on the reverse strand, counting down.
AATTCCTTGGCGCTTTGTAGTATTAGAAGTTGCAAAACCTTGTGAATAAGAAGGGCCTGCTATTATTACAGGAGTAATTAAATTGTCAATTTGTATATCTTGATTAGAAGGATAAGGAGTCACGACAATAAATAAATCTTTAGACAAATCCAAATCAGATAATATTTTACCTATAAGTTTATCAGATTCATATAATGCCTTTTCTCTGTAACGCTGAGCTAAGGAAGGGGGAGTATATTTAGAAAATACATCTGCCCTTAAAAGGTCCCCTGGGTCTATAATTATGAGGCCGCCATTCTTACTGTATTCTACAAATTTATTGTAAAGTTTTTCATAATCGGCTTTTATCATATAAGGACTATTATCATCTTTTATTAATAAATCTTCGCTAACATCTCCTTGGGCTATCCCGTTTTTATCCATACCAATTAAAGGAGCATATCTGTTATATGATATTCCCGAAGAAGTTTTTATATCAGAGTTTCCTAATACGTACACATAAATTCCATTTCTTTTTAAAAGTTCACCTAACAATCCCGGCGTAACAGTATAATTTAAACTAGAAGCTTGATTTATTAAATTTTGTATTCCTAAGTTAACTATATTACCTTCTTGTGGAAGTTTCCCAGTGTAAAGGTGATATAATTTTTCTGCAGAAGTATAGCCATAAACTTCATCCTTGTTAAAACATAGGCTACCCATTTCACCAGCTGAAGCTCGGGTACCTGTTCCTATGGTGAGATAAGAAGAAGGTTCTGAATAACTTCCTGCTGCTCTTGTATTCATAAGTGCTAAAGAACCTATGTCTAATAACTTTTTTATATTTGGAAGATTGTATTTAGCAAAGTCATTAATACTTGTCCTATCTAAAATAAAGAGCACTGCTATTTTATTTTTTGTTGGAGATGCAAAAGAAATTGAAGGGGAAACTATAAAGAAAATAAACACAAGGGACAAAAAAATTGCAAAAAATTTTTTCATAGATTATCCTTCCTTTTCAATTAGTAAATTGACACCCAAACATTATACCATTAAATTATTAAAAATTTATTAACAACAGAAAGGTTAAATCTGTTAATTTGTTAGTAACTTTTCAATGTAGATTAAAAAATCCCCTTTTTATGCTTTAAATTTGTGCATAAAAAGGGAACTGTGATTTAATTTATTCTCTTAAAAGGGGCATAGTCATACAACGAGGGCCGCCTCTTCCTCTTGAAAGTTCCGACCCTTCAATAGGGATTACCTTTATTCCTTCTTTTTCCATTATTTTATTAGATATCTCATTTCTAGAATAGGTTACAATAACTCCCGGAGCGATAGCTAAAGTGTTTGTACTGTCATTCCATTGTTCTCTTGCAGAAGTTATTGCATTTAACCCGCCAGTTGGTATTATATCTATTGTGTAGAGATTTAGCGTATTTTTTAATGCTGTTTGCAAATCTTTTTCTTGATGTATAGAGAAACCTTTTTCCTCTTTTATGATGCTAAATACTCTCAACTCGTTTTTTATTCCCGGATAAAAAACAAATCTGTTTATATCAACCATCGTGAAAACTGTATCCAAATGCATATAAGAACGGTTTATAGGGATTTGCACTACCAATATTCTTTCGACAGAGGAACCTTTTTCAAATAAATTATGGGCTAATTGCTCTATTGCCTGAGGAGTTGTTCTTTCACTACATCCTACGGCAATTACTTTTTCGCTTAATACTAGCACATCTCCGCCCTCTATGGAATGAGGATAGCTATCATCATACCACCAAGGAATATTATTTTTTCTAAAAATTTCATGATATTTATAAATGTATTTTAATATTAGAGTTTCTGGTTTTCGCGCTGCTGTTTTCATAGAACTTATCATTAAGCCGCCATCTATCATTGCTCCGGGGTCTCTTATAAAATAAAGGTTTGGTAAAGGCTTTATATAAAAATAACTATCTTGGTATATGTATTCTGCTAAACCCATCATAGATTTTTTTATCTTTATTTCATTTAGAGCCAAACCTGCAATTGCTATTTCGGCAATCTCATTTGAAGATTTTTCTTTAAGGAATTCTTTTAAATAGTTATTGATTTTTGGAGAGGTAACTCCATTTACTTGAAGTAATTCCTCAATAAATTTTTCTTTTACATCTTCTTCTTTTAATATTTCTTCTAAGAGATTTTGTAAATACAGTACTTGGACTTCATTTTGCTGCAATACTTTTGCAAAGTTGTCGTGTTCTTCTTGGATTCTTCTAACCCAAGGGATATCGTCGAAAAGAAGCTCGGATAAATTTTGAGGGGTCAATCTTTCCAATTCTTTCCCTGGCCTGTGCAAAATCGCTGTTTTTAATTTATTTATTTCTGAATTTACGCGGGGAGCAGTAACTACTTTTGTCAACTTTTCATCCTCCTAATGTTTAAATTCTTTATATAGTATACTGTGCACTACTTCAATTTTCAATACGTATTTAAAAAAGTTAATAAAAACTTTTGGCAATTGTGATAAAATAAATCAAGAATATTATAGAGGTGATAAAATGTTAAGAGATGGGGAAAGATTAGATGAATTAAACTTGAAAGATTTAGTTATAATTCAACACAAGGATAAATTTAAATTCGGAATGGATGCGGTATTGCTTGCTAATTTTGTTACTGCTAAAAAAGGAGATAAAATTGTAGATTTAGGATGTGGGTCTGGCATAATACCTATTTTAATTGCTGCTAAAACTCAAGATACCTTTATTTACGGTGTTGAGATACAAGAAGATATGGCAGATATGGCTACAAGAAGTGTAGCTATTAATAAAATGGAAGAAAGAATAAAAATAATAAAAGGCGATGTAAGAGGATTAGAAAAGATATTAGGATATGAAAAATTTGATATAGTGACTTCAAATCCTCCCTATATGCCAGTAAAAACGGGATTTGATAAAAAACAAGAGTCAGAAAATATCGCGAGATACGAAATATATGGAGGACTTGAGGAATTTATAAAGGCTGCTTCGAAACTTTTAAAATTTGGAGGAAAATTTTTTATGATTCATAGAACAGAAAGATTAGTTGACATTTTGTATTTTTTAAGAAAATACAATTTAGAACCTAAAAAATTGAGATTTGTGCATCCTTACGTAGATAGTAAACCCAATCTTCTTCTAATAGAATCAAAAAAAGGTTCTCAGCCAGGTTTAAACATATTGGCTCCCCTTTATGTGTATGAAAAAAG
>NZ_AVAF01000017.1 GCF_000445185.1 Thermoanaerobacter sp. A7A | reverse complement strand
ACTCCTATTGGTAATTTAGAAGATATAACTTTAAGAGTTTTAAAAACTTTAAAAGAAGTTGATATTATAGCTGCCGAAGATACGAGGCAAACTCTTAAACTTTTAAATCATTTTGACATAAAAAAACCTCTTACCAGTTACCATGAACATAACAAAAGGACAAAAGGGGAAAAACTTATAGAGGAACTAAAAAAAGGGAAGTCAATTGCCTTAGTTACAGATGCAGGGACACCGGCAATCTCAGACCCTGGGGAAGACCTTGTGAAACTTTGCATAGAAGAAGGCATAAAAGTTGTGCCATTGCCTGGTCCAACTGCTGCAATTACTGCTTTAGTTGCTTCAGGATTAGATACTTCTTCCTTTGTCTTTGAAGGTTTTTTGCCGACAAAAAATAAAGAAAGAGAAGAAAGGCTAAACCGTATTTCAAAAGAAGAGAGAACTGTCATACTTTATGAGGCACCTCATCGTTTAAAAGAAACACTCCACGAATTGAAATCCTATGTAGCTGAAAGAAAGATTGTCATAGCAAGAGAACTTACTAAAATTCATGAAGAATTTATAAGAGGGACAATAGATGGGATTTTAGCAAAACTGGGGGATGAGATAAAAGGTGAAATTGTACTAATTATTGAAGGAGCACAAAAACAACAAGTTGAAGAAAAACCAGAAAAATTAATTCAAAAATACCTTGCAGAGGGAATGGATAAAAAAGAGGTTATTAAAAAAGTTGCTAAGGAATTGGGAATATCCAAAAGTCAAGTATATAGACTCGCTATAGGTAAAAAATAAAGAAGTTGGAAATAATAGTTATTATCAATTGAATTTGATTTTCAATTATTTTGCGTTAATAATATTTGACTATTTTTTAGGAATCAAATATAATGTATATCAATAGGTTAGATTTCAATTGATAATTTGGAGGATGCCATGGATAAACAAAAAGCAGCGTTATTATCTATGATTTCTAATAGCGCATTAATAATTATAAAACTAGTTGCAGGAGTGTTAATGCATTCAATGGTGGTAATTTCTGCAGCTATAGATTCTTCAATAGATTTAATAGCCAGTTTAATTGCTTTTTTTTCTATAAGAGTATCAGTAAAACCAGCAGACGAAGACCATCCTTACGGACACGATAAATATGAGAACATTTCTGGTTTTATAGAGGCTATTTTAATATTCTTTGCTGCTGTACTTATCATATATGAAGCTGTTGGAAGAATAATTGCTGGCACGTATGTAGAGAAATTAGAAATGGGAATTGCAGTCATGTTGTTTGTATCTTTTGTAAAAGGAATTGTTTCATACGTTTTGTTTAAAGTATCTAAAGAAGAAAATTCTATTGCTTTAAAGGCAGATGCAACGAATTTATTGACGGATGTATTTACTTCATTGGGAGTTACTACAGGGCTTGTAATTATAAAAGTCACTAAATTAGACATTTTAGACCCCATTATATCCATTTTTGTTGCGTTGATTATTATAAAAACTTCATTTGATTTGACAAAGGAAGTATTAAAAGATTTGACAGATAGCAGTCTACCTGACGAAGAGGTCAAAGAAATAGAAAACATAATAAAATCCAATCCTGAAGTTACCAGTTTTCATAAACTAAGGACGAGAAAGTCCGGTACTAAGAGAGAAATAGATGTTCACGTGAGAGTAGATAGAAATTATAACATAGTAAAAGCCCATGAATTGTCCCATAAAGTTTCAAAACAAATAACGGATAAATTTCCTGATTCCCATGTGATAATCCATATAGAACCGGAAGGAAAAAAAGAAGAGGATAAATAATAGGAGGACATACCCTCCTATTATTTATCCTGCTATTAGTCTACAGATTTCTTTAACTCTTCAAGGCAATTTTTGCATATATTTTTGCCTTTGTAGTTTATTACATTTTCAGCGTTGCCGCAGAAAATGCAAGCAGGCTCGTACTTTTTGAGAACTATTTGTTCCCCATCAACATAGATTTCAAGAGCGTCTCTCTCTGCTATGTTGAGTGTCCTCCTGAGCTCGATTGGTATTACTACCCTTCCCAATTCGTCTACTTTTCTTACAATACCTGTGGATTTCAACATTTTTCTCCCCTCCTGAGTTACAAAATTCGACAACTAAACTTCACTTATAATAATACCAAGTTTTGAAAAATAAGTCAACACCTTTTTTGGAATTTTTTAAGGTTAATAACATAAATTTTATTACATAAGAAGAAAAGCATAAAAATGAAGTTTTTTTGATAATTTGGGAGGGCTATATTATGATAAATTACATATGGTTTTTTATGATAGCGATAGGAGTTTTAGTAGGAATAATAAATGGCAGAATGGCAGAAATATCCAAAGCTATAATTGATTCAGCACAGACTGCTGTTACTATTTCGATAGGTTTAGTTGGTGTAATGGCTTTGTGGCTTGGGATAATGAAAATTGCAGATAAGTCAGGTCTTACAGATATTATCGCAAAATTGCTAAAACCTATAATCATAAGGCTTTTTCCTGATGTTCCTAAAGACCATCCAGCTATTTCAGCGATAATAATGAATATATCAGCTAATATGTTGGGATTAGGCAATGCAGCAACACCTTTTGGAATTAAGGCTATGGAATACCTTCAAGTGCTTAACAAAAAAGACAGTGCGTCAAATGCAATGTGCCGTTTTTTAGTGATAAATACAGCTTCAATACAGTTTATACCTGCAGTAATGGTTGGAATAAGGGCTTCCTTAGGATCACGAAATCCTGCAGATTTTGTGATTGTCAGTATACTTTCAACTAGTACTGCCATTGTGGTTGGCCTTATTTTGAATAAATATCTTGAAAAAATGCCTATATTTAAGGAGTGAAAATAATGATAAAAATTATATCTGAATGGATTATCCCCATCTTTGTTTTTGTTATTCCTTTTTATGGAATTATAAAAAATGTCAAAGTGTACGAATTGTTTGTCGATGGGGCAAAAGAAGGGATTTCTGTAGTTGTAAAAATATTTCCAGCTCTTGTAGCGATGCTTGTGGCAATAGGCGTATTAAGAGCGTCAGGCGCCCTTGACTTGTTAGGGAAATTTTTAATGCCCTTTACAAATAAAATAGGCATGCCACAGGAACTTGTGCCTCTTGCTTTAATAAGGCCCCTTTCGGGAAGCGGTGCTCTTGGGATAGCAACTGAAATTATGAAAACTCATGGTGTCGATTCTCTAATTGGAAAAATGGCTTCTGCTATGTATGGATCTACTGAGACCACTTTTTATGTTCTTGCTGTTTACTATGGGGCAGTGGGAATAAAAAAGATGAGACATTCTGTTATTTCTGGAATTTTTGCAGATATTGTTGCAATACTTTCGTGTGTATTTTATAGCAGATTATTTTTTTAATACTTGTATACTTTTTCACTTTTGTTATACTATATAGTGTAATGTTGTTTTGCCTTTTAAAAGGAAAGGAATGATTTTTTGTGGCAACAATACCAAAATTAATAAGAAAATTAGGAAAAGAAGCATATAATTTGTATATTGTTGGGGGATACATAAGGGACAGGATTTTAAATAGAGAAGCTAAAGATTATGATTTTGTAGTTCAGGAAGATGCAGAGAAAATCGCCAAATTGGTGGCAGAAAAATTAGGGGGTACTTTTGTGTCTTTTATGGCGGAAAAAGGCACATATAGGGTTGTGGTAGGAGATGAAATATTGGATTTTACTAATTTAAGGGGTGAAGACATATACATAGATTTGCTCATAGAGACTTTACAATGAATGCTATGGCTATAAAACTGACGGATTATTTTGAATTTGAATATATTATTGATCCTTTTGGTGGCATGACGGACATAAAAAACAGGAAAATAAAGCATGTTGGAATGATGACTTTTAAAGAAGACCCTTTGAGGGCTTTGAGGGCTGTGAGATTTGCTGCGACTTATAAATTTAATATTGATGAGGGTACAAAGGCTAAAATAAGAGAAGAAGCAGAGCTTATAAAACAAGTAGCGCCAGAGAGAATAATGAAGGAAATTTTTATAATATTAAAAGAAAAGAATTCTCACAAATATTTAAGAATGATGGAAGATTTAAAACTTATGGAAAATATATTTGAAGAAGTTGTTAAAATGAAAGAAGTAGGAAAGTGCTATTATCACCTTACGAATGCTTGGATACATTCACTAAAAACTGTAGAAGAATACGAAAATATCATAAATTCTATGAGATTTCCCAAAGACGTATATGATATAGTTTCGGAGTATTTAGATAGAAAGCTTTCTTCTGACAACAAAGTAAAGGACATAATAAAACTTGGAGCTCTTTTTCACGATATAGGCAAACCAGAATCCATATACATTGATACTGAAAATAGAGTACATTTTTA
>NZ_AVAF01000016.1 GCF_000445185.1 Thermoanaerobacter sp. A7A | reverse complement strand
GTCTCGCTTCTCAAGGGTTCGGCGCGGCTTTTAATTTCGGTAGAGGTGGGCGCAAGGTTACTAATTCTTCAGGAGGTGGTTTTGTGCAGCTTACCGAAAGAGATTTAAGGATTTTGTATTGGATAAACAGAATGAGGTATATAACAGTCAATCAGGTATCAAAAAAGTTTAAAATAGGTATAAAAGCGTCATACAGAAGGCTGAAAAAACTTTGTGGGGACGGTTATTTATATTCCTTAAGAATCTTCAGAAATAAGCCTGGGGTTTACATGTGTACAAAGAAGGGAGCTGAAATTTCAGGTTCAAATTTATGGGCTCCCAAATATTATGTGAATTTGGCTAATTATGAGCATGACTTAAAGGTGGTAGATTTAAGCATTGAATTAGAGCAGCAGGGAGAATGGATTTCTATGAGAGAATTAAGGCAGGACAGCCGAACAGATATGATACCGGATGGAGTTTTAATAAAAGATGGAAAGAAAATAGCTGTTGAAGTAGAACTCACAAAGAAGTCAGAGAGAAATCTAAAGAAAAAAATGGGCTACTACAAAAAAAGCATTGATTATAATGAGGTTTGGTATTTTGTCTCCAGCAAGGCAGTCTATGATGCAGTAGAAAAAGCAGCTAAGGAAATGGATTATATTAAGATTTTTTATCTAAGCGAGGTGCTTAAGGATGAACAACAGAGAGCTTACGCAAACAGATAAAATAGTGATACTAGTTATTGGTCTCGTGGGAGCTTTGATGTTTTTGCCTGGAATTGCTTTTGGATTGATTATATATGCTGCCGCTGATAGGTTGAAAGCTAAGAAGTGGATGGTCTATGCTGCAGCTGCAGTGGTAGTAATACTTGTAATTTTTACTGTAAAGGATTTTAATATGCTGATAGTGGATTATTTTAAGCTAATACTTGAGGCTTATAAGTTGCTTTTTAATAACAAGATACCGCATAATTTAGATTGGAAAGTTTTAATAAAAGTCGGCATTCCTGTTGGATTTATTCTGTCACTAATGATAGAGCTGTACACTGCGGCACAGCCTGAGTGGGTAAAGAAAAGGAAGGAAATAGGAAAGGATAAAGAAAGAGATTTTGATGACAGGTTTATAAAAAAACTTGAGAAATTGTCACAGCCAGATGATGGAACTGTTATAGGCATTGATGTAAATGGGAATATAGTGAAAGTTACAGATGAAGAGCTGAATGGCCACTGTTTAGTGTTAGGAGCTACAGGTGCAGGGAAAACCACTACTCTTATGAATTTTATTGAAAGCGCTATAAGAAGAGGGATACCTGTGATTATAGTTGATGGGAAAGGGGAAATAGGTTTTGCACAAAAGGTAAAGGATATAGCAGAAAAGTGTAATCGGAAGTTTTATCTTTTTTCTATGATGGCACAAGAAGGAAATACACACTACAATCCTTTAAGAGTTGGAAACTTCACGGAATTAAAAGATAAGCTCATCAGTTTATCTGATTGGACGGAGCCCCACTACAAATTCTTAAGTGAAAGATACTTGCAGTCAGCAATAAAGATTTTGCAGAAGACAAATAACAAAGTAGATTTAGTTAACATATCCCAAAAATTAAACTATAATGCTTTATTGGAAGAAGCAAAGAAACTAGTTCGGGAAGGAGAAATGGATAAAAATGAATACGAAGCTTTTTACGATATGATTGACAGCGCAAAAAAAGACATTGCTGGCCTTGTGAACAGGCTTGCAGTGTTTTCAGAAAGTGAGATAGGAGACCTGCTCTCTGATACAGAAGATGAAGGCACAATTGACCTTATAAAATGCATAGAAGAAAATGCAGTAGTATTTTTTAGTTTAGACGCTTTAAGATTTTCAGAATATTCGAGACTTCTGGGAAAGCTCATAGTAATTGATTTAAAAACAACAGCGGCGAGGATGTTTGGTCGTAGCAAAAAGGTATTTACAATTTTTGATGAGTTTGGGGTATTTGCAGGACCTCAGGTTACGGATTTTATTAATAAATCTCGAGCAGCAGGATTTCATGTTATACTATCCACACAGGAACTTGCAGATTTAAGAATAGAGGGTAAAACAGAATTAATGGAGCAGATACTGGGCAACACAAATGTTAAAATCATACACAGACAGGATGTACCGGTATCAGCTGAGCTTTTGTCGTCACTTATAGGAACAAAAGATGATATAACGGTTACGATGCAGGTAAATGAAATTTTACCTACTGGAATGGGAACGGTAAAGGAAGAAAAAAGCTTTATTGTTCATCCTGATGAAATAAAGAGGCTTAAAAGAGGGGAAGCTTTTGTGATTAAGAAATTTCCTGAGTTTTTTGTGAAGAAAGTATTAGTGAAAAAGGTATAAATCAATAATGGCAGAACAGAAAGCAAAAATTAACAAATGAAGAACATCTGTAATAGCTTCCCAGATTTTTCTATTCTACACTTATAACTTGCTACTCTCGATCTTTGGCAACAGCATTTTAGGAAGAATACTGATATTTATAATTTACAGA
>NZ_AVAF01000015.1 GCF_000445185.1 Thermoanaerobacter sp. A7A | reverse complement strand
CTGCCAGCAGATGATCCAGAGAGTTAAGTAAAATAGCTAGTGAAGGCTTTAGTAAGCAATTGCTCATAGGAGTTTTCCTTTTGATGTATCTATATTTTATGATTCTTGTTTTTCCTTGGCAAGGGGTAATATCCTGAAAGTAAAAAGTAATATTTTTTTACTATTTATAAGTTTTAAGAAAAAGATTGTATATTTCTGTGATTTTTTTATATATTGACATTTTTTATTTTTTTATGTTATAAAAAAGACTGTTTTTTAAATTTATAAGGTATAAAGAGGATTTATAATATGCGACTTAAGGTAGAACTGGTTTCTAATAGCTCTATTAAGCTTAAAAAAGGATTTTTAAGAACTTTGCAGGGGCTTATTTATAATCTTTTAGACGCTCCTTATGCTTCTTGGTTACATAATAAAGGATTTCAGTATGAGAAAAGAAAATTTAAGCTTTTTACCTTTTCTTCTATCCTGGAAAAGGGGAGACTGGATAAGAAACTCAATGTTTTTTCTTTTCCTGCAAAGGTAAGTTTTTATCTTTCTTCTCCTGTAGATTGGATTTTAGAGCAGGTAGCCAGGAATTTTGTGACCGGAGAAGAGCTTTTTTTGGGTAACAATAGGGTTTTTTTGAATTCTATTGCTATTTTACCTGCCAAAAAATTTTCCTCCCCAATTAAAATCAAATCCATGAACCCCATAGCCATGCGCTCTACTGGAGATGATGGAAAGTATAAACTTTGCGAACCAGGAGAGAAATTTTCTCAGGCAATTAACAGGAATCTGCAAAAAAAATGGGTTGCCTATAAAGAGGAAGATTGTCCCTATGAATTAAAAATTGAGCCAATTCAAATCAAAAGGACTGCCACCTGGTACGGAACCAGAGAAAAGGGTGCAGTAATCGAAGGCTGGCAGGGAATATTTGAACTTTCAGGTGAACCAGAATTTTTGAAATTTGCCTATGATGTGGGACTTGGAGAGCGTAATTCCATGGGGTTTGGGATTTGGAGTGAGTGGGAATGTTAAAGTTTTGATAGACAATTAAACTACGGGATTTAAAGCTTATGCATGAAAGAGATGATATATAATTGGATATAATTATAAAAAAAGAAAATGAGGGATAAAAAATAAATCTATAAAATTGATGTCCAAAATAGGAGCTTGAATGATGATAGAAGCTTTATATGAGATAGGTAAAATTTTACCCAAAGTAGATTTTTTGGAAGAGTTTATAGAAAATGTAGGAAGTAAGTATAAACAGGTATTTAAGATTATAATTGATATTACAAATTTGGATGATATTAGATATTGTGGAATAGGATATGAAGAATTAGATTCATCCAAAAAAATGAAGTATTTTTACAAAACAGGCTCTTCAAGAGGAGTAGATAAAACTCCAACATCAAAGATAACAGATATACATAAGACTCTTAATATTAAGGTTAAGCCTGTTTTCTCTAAATTTTTAGAAAAAAATAAAAGGGATTTATCTGATGAAGATAAAGACTTTTTAAATAAGATGCAGAAAATGATAGATGATAATATAGAAGATATAAAAAATGAATTAATAGAGTTTGCTAGAAATAGGGATTTATTAAAATCAAATAATCAATTGAAAGAACCATCAATTGTTACTTTTATTTTCAAAAAAGATGATAAAGATTATTATGTAGGAGATATGGAAGTTTTTAGAAAACCATTTCAAAATAATGAAAATTCTGCATACAGTAGTTTTTATAAAAAATATAATATAGAAAGTAAATCAAATGACAAATATTGTTATGTTTGTAGAAGAATAGCAGATGAGGTGTGGGGCTTCGTAAACACATATAATTTTTATACTGTAGATAAAGAGAGCTATGTAGCTGGTGGTTTTAATCAAGGTTTGGCATGGAGGAATTATCCTGTTTGTCCAGATTGTGCAAAAATTTTAGAAAGAGCCAAAACATATGCAGATAAAAATTTGGTTTTTAAGTTTTGTGGATTTAATTATTATATTATTCCACAATTAGTTTTAAGTGATGATAAATTAAGTAAAAAGATTTTGACTAAGCTTGAAAAATATAAAAGTTTTTCATTAGAAGAGGGTAAAGCCAGTTTAATTGAACGTGTTGAAGAAGCAATAATCAGAGACCTTGCAAAGGAAAATAATAATGTAAATTTTAATTTTATTTTTTTTGAAAAGTCAAAAAAAGCATTTAAGATATTGTTGTTTTTACAAGAAATTGCTCCCTCAAGACTTAAATTTCTCATTGAAGCAAAGGATAAAGTTGATAAAAAAGAGAGAAAATACGAAATATTCAAGGAATTAAAAACTGAAAAAGATACAATAACATTTGATTTTTCTTTTAATTTTATTAGAAATTTTTTTTCTAATAATAAAACAGATGGAAAATTTGATAAATACTTTTTGTCTATTTTAAATAATATTTTTATAAATAAAAAAATTTATATTCAATTTCTTTTAGAAAGATTTATGGATAAAATAAGTATAGAATTTTTAAATGATAATTGGATTGATCCATTGGTGTTACAGTCATATAAAATCTTGCTTTATTTAGAGCAAATAAAAATTTTAGAAAGGAGAAGAGGCAATATGAAAAATTATGGTAATGATTTTGAGGATTTTTTTCAAGAACATCCTTTGTTGGATGATGAAACTAAAAGGGCACTTTTTTTAGAAGGTGTGCTCGCCAAGAAATTATTAAATATTCAGTATCAAGAAAGAAAGGCAAAGCCTTTTAAAAGTAGGTTAAATGGGCTTAAAATTGATGAAAAAGTAGCTAAGAGATTGTTGCCGGAAATGGTTAATAAACTTGAGGAATATGAAAAGAATTATTATGTAGAGTTAGAAAAAGCAATAGGAGAATATTTGCTAAAATCAGACTTTAGCAATTACTCAGTTGATGAGTTAAGTTATTATTTTACATTGGGTTTAATTTTAGCTGATTATTTTAAAGTAGAAAATGAGAATAAAAATTAAAGGAGGTTATTATGTATATTGAAAAAAGAAGTGAACTTTTATTTTGTTATGATGTTACAGATGCTAATCCCAATGGTGATCCCATAGATGAAAACAAACCAAGAATTGACGAAGAAACAAAAATTAATATTGTTACAGATGTGAGATTGAAAAGAACTATTAGAGATTATCTTTATGAATATAAAGGATATAATGGACAAAATGGTAAGGATGTTTTTGTAAGAGAAATTTTTATAGATGGAGATCCTCAAAAAGGTATACAAGATGGTAAAACGAGGGCAAAAGATTATAACAATAATGCAGAGATAGTTTTAAAAGAATGTATAGATATTAGATTATTTGGAGGAGTCATTCCACTCGATAAAGACTCTATTACCTATACTGGACCTGTCCAGTTTAAGATGGGACGTTCGTTGAATAAAGTAGAATTAAAGCATATTAAAGGAACTGGTGCTTTTGCTTCAAAGGCTGGTGCTAAACAATCAACGTTTAGAGAAGAGTATATATTGCCTTACTCTTTTATCGTATTTCATGGTATTATTAATGAAACAGCTGCAAAGCATACAAAATTAACTGAAAACGATGTAAATGAACTATTAGATGCCATGTGGAATGGTACAAAGAATCTCATTAGCCGCTCAAAATTTGGTCAGATGCCGAGATTTTTATTAAAAGTAACTTATAACGATGTTGGTTTCTTTATAGGTGATTTGGATAAAAAAATTAAACTTACATGCTATGAGAATGAATTTAAGATAAGAAGCGTAAAAGATTTTAAACTTGACATAGAAGAGCTAATAAATATTTTTGAAAATAATAAAAATAGAATAGAAAAAATAGAGTATAAAATAGATGAAAATTTAAATTTAAATCAAACTATTCCAGGAGATTGGCAAAAATTAAACTTCTAATAACGAGGTTCAGAAAATGGAAATAATTGTTTTTGATTTATGGGGTGATTTTGGGCACTTTCGAGTGCCCTATACAACAAGTTCTCCTATTACTTTTCCTGTTCCTCCTAAAACTTCACTATATGGTATTATTGGGGCCATTTTAGGATATGACAAAGAGTCGTATTTAGAAAAATTTAAGAAAAATAAGTGGTTTTTTGCTGTTTCTTTAAGAAGTCCCGTAACAAAATTTCATATTCCACAAAATTTTATCAATACAAAAGAAGTTAAAATGTTTGCAAGAATGCCTAAGGGTAAATCCTGTAGAACACGAATTAATATGGAATTTTTGAAGGATCCCTATTTTAGAATTTATGTATTGTCTGATAATATTATTGAATTAAAAAAGTTTAAGACTTTAGTTAAAGAGCATAAGGCAGCTTATACTCCTGTATTAGGTATATCAGAATGTATTGCAAATTTTAAATTTATTGGTTCGTTTGATATAAAGGAGGAAGTTGGAAATGAATTCATTGAAATTAACTCAATTTTACCTCTTGAGGATGCAATTGAAATTGATTTTATTCAGCCTGGAACTAAATTTTTAAAAATTCATATGCCAACAGAGCTAAATAAAAACAGAGAACTAATGGAGTCTAAAGATTTTATAATAGAAGCTACAGCTAGAACTATAACTGCAAAGGTTAAAAAATATATACATATCTTAGAGTTAAATGAAAATATTATTATGATATAGGGCTTAATTTATGCTACTGTCTCATCCTGAAACGAGACTCGTTGATCATCTTACAAATGTTAAAAATATAGGACTTGATGTTTTTGATAATAAAAAAGAGTTAAAATTTTTTTGTCCTCATGATGAAATCCGCAACACACTTGAGACAGTTCTTTTTTATCATGATATTGGCAAGGCAACAATTTTTTTTCAGGATTATTTAAAGGCATCCATTGAAAAAAGGCAATGTGAACATAAGCAAGACTTAATTAACCATTCTTTAATATCAGCACTTATTACTTCCCATATTGTAAAGGTCAAAACAGGTAATGAATTTTTGAGTGCTTTAGCCTTTGTAGTAGTGAGAAAACATCACGGTGACTTAGAAAACTTTAATGAAATGCTTACAACAAGAAAAAAAGACATTCTTCAAAAGCAGTTTTTAACTCTTAAATTAAATGAATTCCCAGAGCTTAAAAGTTTAAGTTTTAAAGACCTTTGGGATGAACTTGAAGAAATTTTGTGGATTGAAATTGATAGTAAAATTGAAAATTATTTTTTGCTTAATTTTATTTTTTCTATATTGACTTATTCAGATAAAACAGAAGTTATTTTTGGAAAATTAAAATATTCACAATTACCTAAGGATATAGCTGGTTATGTTGATAACTATAAAAAAAATAAATTTAATAATGATAATTGCTTGTCCTCATTAAATAGAATCAGAAATAATATATATGAAGAGAGTATTCGCTCAATAAATAAAGTTTATAGAAGTGGTAAAATCTATTCTCTAAATGTACCAACTGGTTCAGGTAAAACTTTAGCAGCATTGAATTTAGCTTTTAAATTATTGGAAAAAGAAAAATCTTTAAAAAGAGTAATTTATGCTTTACCTTTTACTTCCATAGTGGATCAAACTGAGGATGTAATTAAAGATATATTTAAAATAAACAATACCAATGTTGAGGATTTTCTTATTGTTCACCATCATTTAGCAGAAATTAAAATAAAATATAATGAGGATTATATAGAAAAGGATAAGGCTCAATTTTTAATAGAAAATTGGGATAAACCATTAATCTTAACTACCTTTTGGCAACTATTTTATACCCTAATCTCTAATAAAAATTCTCAACTACGAAAATTTCATAATATCGCAAATTCAGTGATTATTTTAGATGAGGTTCAAACTATCCCTTATAAGTATTGGAATCTAACAAAAGAGATCTTTAAAAACTTAATCGATATGTTCAACTGTAGAGTAATATTTTTAACAGCTACAATGCCACTAATCTTTCAAGAGGAAGAGACATTACCTCTTATATCAAAAGATAGAAGGAATGAATACTTCTCACTATTTTCAAGGTATAAACTGAATGTGTTAAAAGAAAATAACGCAATTGCCAGATTTAGTTTAGATTGTTTATATGAAATTGCCAAAAAGGATGTTAAACAAAATGCTGATAAGAGTTTTCTTTTTGTTTTTAACACAATAAATTCAAGCCTTATTTTTTATGATAAACTCAAAAAAGAATTTTGTGGTAAAGACTTGGTTTATTTATCTACAAATATTTTGCCTATTAAAAGAAAAGAACGCATTAAAGAAATAAAAAACAACCCAAGTAATAAAATAGTAGTTTCAACACAGTTAGTTGAGGCAGGGGTAGATATAGATTTAGATATTGTTTATAGGGATTTTGCTCCATTAGATTCTATTGTTCAATCAGCTGGTAGGTGTAATAGGAGTAACAATAAAAAAAAAGGTAGGGTTGTCTTATTTAAAATAAAAAATGAAAAAGGCAAATTCGACCATAACTATATTTATGAAGGTTTAAGTCTCACAGAAACAGAAAATCTTTTTTTAAGCAGAAGTTATTTTAAGGAATCCGAACTGCTTATAATAATAAATGAATATTACGAGAAAATTAAGCAAAATAGTTCTCAAGATGATAGCTTGAAGATATTAGAAAGTATAAAAAATTTGGATTATAAAGAAATTCAAAATAAGTTTAAATTAATTGATGAGATCCCTTCCTTCTTGATGTTTTTTGAAATTAATAATGAAGCCTCCAATTTGTTAAAATATTTTAAAAGTATTTTTTCAATAAGTGACAAGTTTGATAGAAAGGCAGAATTTCTAAAAATAAAATCTAAATTTTATCAATATGTATTGTCTGTAAGATATTCGATTAATACAATAAACTATACTTCGTTTGAAGAAATTGGAAATTTTAAAATAGTAGAAAGAGATTTTGTTCAAGATATATATGATTATGAAACTGGGCTTAAGAAAGAGCTAAGTAATTTTATATGAGATATTATTCTCCATCTCTTTTTAATGCCTTTAATATATGTAAAAGGCAGTCATGGCTTATGAGTAGGCAGTTAAGTGCAGATCAATATAATGAATTTTTGGAGATAGGAAGGTTAATTGACGAAGCAACTTTTAAAAGGCAAAGGAAGCGTATTTATTTAGCTGATTTAGAAGCAATTCTTGATATGGTAGTTAAAGGAAAAGATTTATTTTATATTGCAGAAATAAAAAAGTCTTCAAAAACCTTAAAAAGTGGTATTTTCCAGCTAAAATATTATCTTTTTTTAATAAAGATTAAAAAGGGCATTAAGGCTATAGGCTTAATAAAAATTCCTAAGGAAAAAATTAGTAAGGAAGTTCTAGTGACAGAAGAAGATGAGGACAAAATTATAGATGTTTTAATGGAAATGGAAAGAGTTTTATCGCAAGAAGTACCTCCTAAAGTAGATATAGAGGTTAAGAGATGTAAAAATTGTGCCCATTTTGAATTTTGTTGGAGTTAATAGCATGCTAGAAACTCTTTATATATTTACAAGTGGGCATCTTAAAAGAAAGGACAATACTATATTTTTTGAGACAGAAGAAGGAAAAAAGAGGTTTATACCAGTAGAAAATACAAAGGAGATTTTTGTATTTGGAGAAGTTTCTTTTAATACAAAACTTTTAAATTTTTTGACTCAAAAAGAAATAATTCTTCATTATTTTAACTATTATGGATACTATTCTGGAAGTTTTTATCCTAGGGAACATTATAATTCTGGTTTTATGATTTTAAACCAAGCTAGAGCGTATGATAATTTTGATAGGCGTTTGTATTTGGCAAAAAGATTTGTAGAAGGTGCAATTAAAAATAGTTTAAAAATACTTAAGTACTATAGAAGGAGAGAATACGACCTGGACAGTGAAATTGAGATGATGGAAGATGTTTTATTAAATATAGAAAAGTGTGGAAATATTGATGAACTTATGAGTTTTGAAGGCAAAGCAAAAGGTGTTTATTATAATAGTTTTAATAAAATACTTAATAATAAAGATTTTTATTTTGAAAAAAGAACTCGTAGACCACCAAAAGATCATTTAAATGCTCTTATTAGCTTTATAAATAGTTTAATGTATACTTATGTCTTAAGTGAGATATATCAAACCCATCTTGATCCCAGAATTGGTTTTTTACATGCGACTAATTTTAGAAGATTCACTCTTAATTTAGATATTGCTGAAATATTTAAAGTAGTTATTGGGGATAGGCTTTTGATTTCTCTTATAAAACATGGAGTGATATCCAAAAAGGATTTTGATAAAAGTGTTGGGAGATTGATATTGTCAGATAAAGGAAAGAAGAAAATTTTAGAAAAAATGGAAGAATTTTTGTCCAGAACTATAACTTATAGAAAAATAAATAAAAAAGTTAGCTATAGAAGACTTATAAGACTTGAGCTGTATAAATTGGAAAAATATCTTATTGGTGATGAAGATTATAAACCTTTTGTGATGGAATGGTAAAATGTTTGTCATTTTATATTATGATGTTAACCAAAAAAGATGTGGAAGGATGCTAAAATTATGCAGAAGGTACCTGGAATGGGTCCAAAATTCTGTTTTTGAAGGAGAGATTACGAGGGCTAGGTTGGAAAAGTTGAAAAGTGAGATTAAAGAGGTCTTGGTAGAAGAAGAGGGTGATTCTGTGATAATTTATTCTTTTAGAAGTTTACTTTATAGTCATCGGGAAGTGCTAGGGAATGATAAAAAGGAAGATACGCAGTTTTTGTGAAATTCTGTCGGGTTGAGATGGTGAGAAAAAGTGCTTGGTATGACAGAAAAAAGTGTAATATTTAGTTTTTAGAGGGGGCAAAAAAAAGATTTTCTTGAAAAATAAAAAAATTTTTTTTTAAATATTTCGTTGGTTATTACATTACCTATGAGGAATTGAAACTTAAGTGCAGTTTGAAAAGAAACACTTTCATCTTTGGTTATTACATTACCTATGAGGAATTGAAACATGGCTAATAGGTATCCAGAATTAAACTTGCTTAATGCGTTATTACATTACCTATGAGGAATTGAAACTTCGAAGAATAGGCTATCGCCGTCGCCCCCTCTTTGGGTTATTACATTACCTATGAGGAATTGAAACGAAAATTTATCCATATCACTAGTAGAATTAGAATTTAGTTATTACATTACCTATGAGGAATTGAAACTATCTTCTTTGCAATCTGAGCCTACTAAAACAATATTGTTATTACATTACCTATGAGGAATTGAAACTTTTTTGAAATATGAAACTATAAACAAGCCCAAACGTTATTACATTACCTATGAGGAATTGAAACGCAACAAAGTGATAAGTAAAAAGATTAGAAAATCTAGTTATTACATTACCTATGAGGAATTGAAACATAATTCTACTGATTTTGAGATTGGTAATATCGGCGAGTTATTACATTACCTATGAGGAATTGAAACTTTTCTATTAGCGGAACGGAGTAGGCGTGTATATGGTTATTACATTACCTATGAGGAATTGAAACGCCGATAGAGAAGTATATTGGATTGCAAAAAGTATAGTTATTACATTACCTATGAGGAATTGAAACAAAATAAGGCTGTCTGCTTTTAAGTGTTTTTTACCTAGTTATTACATTACCTATGAGGAATTGAAACCTTTTTTGCCAATATATTCTTTAGCTTCGTTTATTTTGTTATTACATTACCTATGAGGAATTGAAACGCTTTTTTATCCTTAAAATTGCATACATAATATAGAGTTATTACATTACCTATGAGGAATTGAAACGCAATATAGTTAGAAGGCACTATTGTTTTTTTTCCCGTTATTACATTACCTATGAGGAATTGAAACTGAGAAGATAGAAAAGGCCAGAGAAGCTCTTTTTGGTTATTACATTACCTATGAGGAATTGAAACAACTAAATCCAAAATTAAAAGCCTCTACAAAAGAAGGTTATTACATTACCTATGAGGAATTGAAACGCAGCTCGTTGAATTTCTTTTTTTTGCCCAGGTAGAGGTTATTACATTACCTATGAGGAATTGAAACTAGAAAAAAATTCTACAGGATAACTATAAATATCTTGTTATTACATTACCTATGAGGAATTGAAACACACAATTAA
>NZ_AVAF01000014.1 GCF_000445185.1 Thermoanaerobacter sp. A7A | reverse complement strand
TCTTGCAACCGGAATCGAAGCGCTGGACAAAAAGCTTTCTGATGTACTTCCTAATACTGCAGCGGTGTACTACAGGGAAGCTGTTTTTAATTTTAATTTTGACACCCTGATTTTTTCCGAGGCTCTTACAGGCAGCTTACCAGCAGAAAATCTGCTTTTTGAGGTGAGAAAAAGAGGAAGGAGGGTTATTTTCCTTGCAGGAGAAAGCATTAATAAAGACCTCACAGCCAAACTTTTCATAATGGGAATATATGACTTAGTATTTGAGCCTGTAACAGCTGAGAAAGTAAAAGAGGTCCTTGAAAAGCCCAGAAACTTTGGAGATGTAAGCTATCTGCTGACGGATTTAACTAGCAGTGAACTGAAAATTGAAAGCTTTGCAAAAAGTATAGAAACCGCAAAAAAGCAGATAGAGGGCATAATTAAATTTTTAGGCGAAAGCTACCGGTGTACCGATTTAAATGAAGGCCTTTTAGAGATTGAAAAACTTCTAGTAAAGGAGGTCCTTTATGAGCAAGATTATTAAAATTGCCTTAATAACAGCTGCTGTTTCTGCAGCTTTTATGCTTGTGTTTATGCAGAACATCCAGAAGACAGAAAAAGTGGTCATTGTGGAAAAAGACATACCTGCAGGCACTGTTATCTCAGAGGATGCAGTAAAGGTTGTTGATGTACCTGCTTCAGCAGTTAAACCTAACTATGCCAGAAGCCTATCCAATGTTGTAGGGAAAGTTGTGAAGGAAGGAAGAGTAAGAGGAGACTTCATTCCAGTTGAAATTTTAACTTCAAAAGATTCTCAACCCTTGGGCCCTGACCATGCTGTAATGACAGTTTCTGTAACTTCTGTAGAAGCAAAGACACTTCAGTCAGGAGATACAGTAAGCTTTATAGTCTTTGACCAGACAGGCTCTAAAGTTCTTGATGGCTTTAAGGTAATCTCAGTTGTGAAGGAAGACTCCGATAAGGCAAGCTTAATTCTCAACGCAGATTTAAACTCTGCAGCACAGCTTGTGCCGTACTTGAAGCTCAATTCATTCAAAGTAGTAAGAAGGTGATAGAAATGGTTGTTACAGTGTTCAGCCCCAAAGGCGGTGTGGGGAAGACCACACTTGCTTTAGCCCTTGCAAAAGTGCTGAGCGAGACAAATAAAGTATGTGTTCTGGAGTGCGACTTTTCTCCCGGAGATTTTGTGTCTCTGCTTGATTTAGACAAAGAGAAAAACATAGTCAATGCATGTCTGGGAAACTATAAAGCCTGCCTTCAAAAACCAGCAGGTGAGAGATTTGATGTCATAGTCGGCGGCTTTCCAGACATGCAGGAAAGCTTAAAATATGCGGACGTGGAAAAGCTTATTGACAGCCTTTCAGGTGAATATGATTATGTGCTGATAGACTTACAGCCTCAGATTTCTGAGGTTACTGTCCCTGCCCTTTTAAAAGCTGACAGGGTTTTATTTGTCCTAGAAGACGACATATCAGCAGTCTCAAGAACAGTTGGAATGCTTGAGTATTTGGAGCTGCACGGCTTTCTGGATGTAAATAAGGCCTGTGCCGTAATTAACAAAGTTAAAGGAAAAAAGAAGTACATCACTGCTGTAGATTTAGGTATACCGGTTATTTATTCTATTCCTTATTTGCGCAGGCTGAGTGAGTACAAGGATAAGAAAATGATAAAGCACGCCAGAAGCTTAAAAGATGCTCTTTTTGGATTAAAAAAAGAAAAATCTTTGTTAAGGAGGCTTTTAAATGGCTTTAAGAGAGTTAAGCAGAAGAATTAATGATGGAGCAGTAGATGTTGAGAGGATGACAGATGAGATAAGAGAAGTTATGATGAAGCACCACGGCAAGCCGAATATTAAAGATATACTGAGGGAAGAAATTAAGGAGTATCTCAAAAAGAAATATCCTTTTGCACTAGATAGGCTTATAGAATACACAGAAATGCTATACTCTTCTCTATACGGCTTGGGAATTATAGAGAAGTACCTTAAAGACCCGGAAGTTACGGACATACATGTGAACGGCACGAAGATAATGTACAAAAAAGCGGGAGTAAAAATAGACGCAGAAGAAGAGTTTCCTAATGAGCAGGCTGTTAGGGTCATACAGGACAGAATCCTTGCACCACTCAATAAATCAATCAACATAGCAAATCCCTCGCAGGATGCGGAGCTTTATGACGGCTCCCGTGCTCTTTTAGTTATACCTCCAGAATCTGATAAGCCCATCATAATTATCAGAAAGCACAATCTCTTAAATGTACCTTTGGAGGAATTAGCGAAGACAACGGTAGGGCTTAATGAAGACATGCAGAAGTATTTCAAGAAAGCAGTGAAAGACAGAAAAAACATCATAGTTGCAGGAGAAACAGGCGCTGGAAAGACGACGTTTATTAATTCTTTAGGCTTTGAGATTCAGGAAAAGCATGTTGTGGCTGTATTAGAGGACACAAGAGAAATTAAGCTTCATATACCATACGTTTACTACTTCAAAACGAGAAAGGGAACGGCTGAAGCAAGAAGCGTAACTTACTCTGACATACTCAACGACTGCTTGAGAGCAGACCCTGATAGAATAATTCTCACTGAGACAAGAACACCTGAAAGCGCCTATGAGCTTATACACACCTTAAACACAGGCCACAGGGGCTCTATGACAACAATACATGCAAATTCCTGCTTGGATGCCCTTTTAAGGCTTGAAATGTTAATACAGGAGTTTAAAAATCTCGACTACAGAATCATACGAAAGCTCATTTCAAGGGCTGTTGATATTGTCGTATTTTTGAGGCTTACTGAAGACGAAAAAGGAAACTTAAAAGGAAGAGAGCTTGCTGAGGTGGTTGAAATTGAGGGCATAGATGAAAATGGAGACTACATTTTAAAGCATGTGGTAGGTGACTGAAAAATGGCAGTCTCTTTTCTGTTTGGAGCAGCTGTTTTTATGATTGTAATTCTTTTATACAGCATTAAAGAAAACAGAAGGCTTAAGCTTAAAAGAAGGCTTGAGAGGCATTTGGTAACACCGCAGAAGAATGAGCTCAGTATAGTCGATTTGTTCGGCTTAAGAAGCTTTACTGAAGCTTTAGATAAAAAACTTAAAAAGAGCGGTATTAAGGCAGATGCAGAAGAAGTATTTTTGTGGTTTATTCTATTTTCTGTCGTATCAGCCTTATTTCTGAGCTTGAAGGGTTTCACCCTGCTTGGCCTGTCACTTCCTGTTATGCTTTACTACCTTGGAGATTATGTTCTTGACTACTTAGGAAGAAGGAGAATAAGAAAGACTGAAGAGCAGTTCAGGGATTTTGTTAAAATGCTCAGTGCATATCTTAAAATGGTGCCGAGCTTCGCAGGAGCTTTTATAAAGGCAGCAGAGGAAGTTGAAAGTCCTTTAAAAGAGCACACAGACAGGGTCGTAAGAAAATTTGAGCTGGGAGAAGATTTAGAAGAGGCATTAAAGGAGCTTAAGAGTGTTGAGAGCACATATATAAAGGCATGGGCTGACAGCATAATCTTTGCTGTAAGGATGAAGTCTGATTTGTCAAGAGTGTGTGAGAGAACAGCTAAAAAGCTTTATGAAAGGATAAAGATGGCCAACAGAGTTGCTGCCATGACTGTGCAGGCAAAATCTTTAATGGTTTCCCTTGCAGGCATGATGGCTTTTATGATTGTTTCCACTATGTCAGTAAGCCCTGATTTTGTTAGGGCTTTTTCTACACCTATAGGAAAATTGGTAATTGTTTATACCGCTTTAAGCTACTTTGTATCAACCCTTTATATCCTGAAAAGAATAGATAAGGAGATGGAGCTATGAGGAGGATTGTTTCAAAAAAATACCTTCAAAAGCTTGGGATAAAGCAGGACATGATAGAAAAGTGGGATAAAGAGATTAAGGCAGTAGGAGGAGTTAAGATACTTTTCTTTAAAGCTCAGGATGTGCTTGAGCTTTTTTCTTTCGCTACTTTAGCTTTAGGAGGTCTTCTTGTTCTTACAGTAATAGGAGCAGTAAACGGTGCAAATATTTTGGCTCTTTTATCTGTGTTTGCAGGCTCAGCTATTATGTTTTACCAGTACTGGAGAAAGCCAATCGAGAGCTGGAGGGAGAGCTTCTATAGGGAAGAAGAGCTCCCTGCAGCTTTAGAGATATTTATAAGCGGACTGGAGGTGGGAATGACTGCTGAGAACATAATAGGCTACATTGTGAGGACTAGAAAGGGGGTGGTAAGGGACCTTCTCTATGAGGCACAGGTAAGGCTTGATACAGGAAGCTCTTTAAAAGATGCAC
The DNA here is from genome assembly GCF_000445185.1 of Thermoanaerobacter sp. A7A. Lineage (GTDB taxonomy): Bacteria > Bacillota > Thermoanaerobacteria > Thermoanaerobacterales > Thermoanaerobacteraceae > Thermoanaerobacter. The sequence goes on along the minus strand of NZ_AVAF01000014.1, from coordinate 10,761 downwards.
TTACCTTTGCAGCAGATAAAAGCTTAAATGACCACTTTAAAAGATTTGTAAAGGCTGTAACAGGAGAGCATGAGTCAGTAAAGGATATGAGGGAAAACTTAGAAGAGCTTTTAGAAGAAGTTGAGGAGAAAAACTTCAACCAAAAAATTGAAAGAGCTGGAACACTAGACAACAGCTTATTTTTCCCTATCTTTCTGGGATACTTTGTCCCAATTTTGATTATGTTTGCACTGCCTTTTGTTATATCTTTGAGAAGCTTCTTTAATCTGTTTTAAATAAAAATTTTTTAAGGAGGTAGATGTTTTATGATGAAGGCTTTACTGGCAAAAGTTAAGGAAGTGGTGGGAAGATTTTTTAAAGACAGAAAAGGAGACCACAACCTTTTATCAACAGTAGGCTTAATCGCAATTGTGGTCGGAATACTGGTTGTGGCATCTCCGACACTAAGGGAGCAGATCATGAATATGATAAACAATGCTCTTTCTTCTGCTTCCAGCTTCTTTAACAATGCCGTTCAGGGCAAGTGATTAAGATGATGAGGAAATTTTTAAAGGACAGAAGGGCAGCTTCTCAGCTCATTTCCTCGGCTGCCCTTATTCCTATTCTTCTTCTTATTCTAGCTTCTACAGTCAATATTGCTGTGGTAAGTAACATGCAGACACTTGTAAATGAGGCAGCCTTTGAAGGAGCAAGGATTGGAATAAAGTCTGACACCCCAGAGCAGACAGCTCAGATGGCTGTAGTAAACTTTGGAAATGGAATATCAGGCTGGAAAATAGGAGACAGGCTTTCTGTAAATACTGCAGTAAACAGCGGCATACTTACTGTGGAGGTCAGGTATACCTTCACTCTTTTAGGAGGACAGCAGAAGACTCTTGTGGGTAAAAGCTCCCTAAGGCTGGGTGATACGCCGTGAATGTTCTAAAAAATTTTTTTAAGGATAAAAGAGGAGACGCTGTCCTCCTTTTTATGCTGTTTCTGATAATATTCTCAATCCTTTTTATGTACGCTGTTCACAGTATATCAAGAGGAGTTGGTGCAAGGGAGGAGCTTGTTAAGATATGCGATGAAATAGCTTTAAATATTGCAGTTCCAGCTGTAAACATGCAGTACGCCCAGTCAGGCGATTTAATTATAGACACTAATAAGGCTTATTCTTTAGCTCTAAATACATTTAAAGATTTAGGAATACCAGTTAAAAATGTAAGTGTGACTGTCAAAAACAGATACATTTATGTAACTGCTTCAGTTTCAGGAGAGATGTACGGCACTTCAAGAGATATAACTGTTACGGGAATGGCGAAAGCGAGGGATGTGAGATGAAGGTGCTGATTGTTTCAAATGATAGAGAGTATGTCAGGAAAGCAAAAGAAATTTATGAAAACGCTGATGTGGCTTTATCTGTAGAAAGTGCTGAAATTATGACGAATAAGAAAAAGTATGATTTTATTGTGGGCGATTTAGTGAAAGACAGCTTTAACGGATATGCAGTAAAGGAGCTGAATGGAGAAAAAAGAAAAGAAAAAATACTGCCTTTAAAGCAGGAAGTTATTGCAGTATATTCTTTTAAGGGTGGTGTGGGGAAAACCACACTTGTGAAAACTCTTCTTGAAAGCTTAGATAAAGATATAAAAGTGCTTGTGGTGGATTTGAACTTCCGTGATGGAGGTTCAGATTTAAGCTTTATGCTGGACCTTCCTGTCCTCCCCCACATTGGAATGTGGCTTAAAGAAAGAACAAGAAAAAGCTTTTTTGAAAATTTAATTGAGTACAGCTCAAATGTGTCTATACTTCAGGCTCCTCCTAAAGTAAGCCTTGTGAGAGATATTAAAGAAAGCGATGTTGATGCGGTTGTGAAGTTTGCGAGAAGCAAGTTTGATGTAATAATTTTTGACCTTCCGGATGAGTTTAATGAAGTTGTTAAGGCTGTGCTTGATAATGCTACAAAAATAGTTGTGTTATCGAGAGGGACAGAAGGAGAGTTTGGAAGAATGAAGGAGTTCCCTTATGAGTTTTTAACAGTATTTGTTAAGCCGGAAAAAAGGTTTAAGAAGTATGTGAAGCTGCTGAATTTGAAATATAAAGTCGTTAGTAATCTTAGTAAAGAGATTGATGCGGTATGCGATTTTATTTTCTCTTGATTATAATTTTAATTTTGTTGTAAAACCTCTATTTTAAAAAGAAGGGGTTTGTATGATAGAGGTACATGTTTGGGCATACTTCTTGACACTAGCAGGCTACATTATTGCAGGCTTTGTAAAAGGTTGGAGTGCAGCTTATCTTACTGCAGGAGTTGTTATATTCGGGTTACCCATAGTACTTATCGGGGCTTCAATTATTTGTGATAAATTCGAAGAAATTACTGAAAGGAAGAAAGCGGAGGAGCTTTTGAAAAATATTGAGATTGACATTGAAAAGATTTATGAGCCAGAAAGCTGGTACAGGGTTTATCACTGCGTGTTAACAAGCGAAAAAATAAACACAAAATGTGCTATAACATGCTATAAAGATTCAGATGAAATTCATTCTGTTCGGCTATCTCCTGAGTGGATAAAAGCAAATAAAAGCACCTATCAAAAATGTGGTTGGGCATTAAAAGAAATAGTTGCTAAGACATTTAAGGAAAATAAATTTTGAGGAGGTAGGTAAGATATGAAGAGAGCTTTAAGCTTTGCTTTGACATTACTTCTTGCCATTGCTCTAGTGGCGGGCTGTGGTGATGTAAAGAAAGATACAGGCAAAACCGAAAATACTGTAAATGAAGCTGTTAAAAGTGAGAAGGTAAATCCTCAAAAAGAGCTCACTGCAGGAACAGTAATAAGTTATAATAACAGCGAAATAGTCTTAGAAAGCGGTGGAGAAAAAGTTAAGTATGACTTTGCAGCTAAGAAAACTGTATTTGTTGAGGGAATGCCCAAGGACATTAAAGAAGGTGTGTTTGTGAAAATCATAAGAAAAGATGGTGAAAATTATATTTATGTCATTACACAGGGCAGAAAAGAAGCTCTTGAAGATGGAAGCACAAGTGCATTAGGCATTTTAAAAGAAGCGAATGATAATTATGTTGTGTTAGATGTAAATGGAAAGGAAGAAAGGTACACTGCTTCAGGTAAAACTGTTATGCAGAAATTTTCTGATTCAGGTAAAGTAATGAGGTATAATAAAGATAAGCTCAAAAACGGAAACTGGGTAAGGGTACTGGTCGATAAAAATAATGAAGTGATGAATATAGTCTACTAATTCACCGCCCTCCGGCACAAAAGATTTTATAAATGCGTCGGGCTTACGGTCAAGGTGCCTTCGAACATAAACGGCCTCCTCCCCAAAGGGTCCCCTCCATTTATCCTTCGACTCCACCTTGACCCGCCCTCCGCATTCCTATCTGTTTTAACTGACCGGAGGGCGGTAACAGGTTTTTGAAAAAATTTTAACTGGAGGTGAGCTTTTATGAGGAAGATAATAGCTTTAGTGGTAGTCATAGCACTTGCTGTGGCAGGGTATCAAGTTTATGGAGATGAGAATAAGAAGGCAATGTTAAAAGAAAAAGTAAATGAAGTTATATACGATGCAGAAAATTCATTATATTATATTATATTATACCAAAGAATAAGAAAAGATTTACAACCAGAAGCAGAACAACTTGTTAAAAATTTTCCTAATAAAACTTTAAAGATTGTTTTGTTAGATGGACAAGAAATTGATTTCTCTTTAAAAAAAGTAATTGTTGCTGAAGTAATAGTTGATAATTTGCTAGGGGAAAAAGGAGATTTAAATCTATTTGGAAAACATAAGATATATACTACTCATAATGTAGATAAAGAATTGTTAAATAAATGTTCAAATGAAAATTTCCTTATTGATAAAGTTTATTTTAAAAATAATAAGTTGGTATTTAGCGCGCCACCATTAATTTCTCCCAAAGCTAACGATTTGACAAGCTATCCAACTGTTACAAGTAGTGGAATATTGTATCTTATTTTAAGTAATGAATTAATGAAATATACAGATACCAATTCTAAAAGCTATCTTCAGGCAATTAATTCAGACCTATTAATGGAAGAAACCAGAATAGAATCTTTGCTTATTCAAATCTATACAGAAAATATATTTAACGGGAACCCGATTTACGTTAAATCCTACTTCCAATACAAAAACGGCAAGTTTTATGAAATCAAGCGAGAAAGCAACGTAAAAGAATACATCGAATGGGCTAAAAAGAATTTATAGGCAGGTCAAACCTGCTTTTTTATTTTGCCTAAATTTTAAAGGGAGGTGTTTTCGAAAAATGAATAAGTTCAAGGCTCTTTTTTTATTTGCCTTAGTTACTCTTTTAAGCATTAACACAACCGCCTATGCAGGAGACTGGGTAAAGCTCAACTCAAACGGCACAAAGATGTGGGTAGACACATCTCACTGGGAGACAAAGCAGAGATGGGTCACAAGCGGGTACTGGACAACACAGCGGGTGTGGGTGCCTGAGCAGGGTCACTGGGAGAAATATTGGGTAGACACATCTCATTGGGAAACAAGGCAGGTGTGGGTTAAGAGCGGGTACTGGGACACAAAGAAGGTGTGGGTTGACACATCGCACTGGGAAACCAGAAAAGTCTGGACCGATACTTCACATTGGGAAACCAGAAAAGTCTGGGTTGATACATCGCATTGGAAATACAGAAAAATTTGGGTAAATAGCGGTTATTGGAAGACTGAAGGAGTATGGGTAAAGAGTGGACACTGGGAATATAAATATTTAATACCTATAAGTTTTATAAGTTTTGCAGGAGGAACTCACCGGAATGTTTATATCAAATGGGGACGTAAATGGGTCGATACATCACACTGGGAATACAGAAAAGTCTGGGTAGATACTTCTCACTGGGAAATTCGAAAAGTCTGGGTCAAGAGCGGGTACTGGAAAACCGAAAGAGTCTGGGTCAAAAGCGGCTACTGGAAAACAGAGAAAGTCTGGGTCAAGAGCGGTTATTGGACAACACAGCGGGTGTGGGTGGATACTTCGCACTGGGAGACTCAAAGAGTATGGGTTCAGGACGGCTACTGGGCTCAGAGGTGGGTAGTCGAAGTTCCCGGCCACTACGAGACAAGACAGGTGTGGGTTGACACATCGCATTGGGAGACATACAGAGAGTGGGTCAAAAGCGGTTACTGGGATGAAGTCCACGGCACTATCTCTGTTTCTAAAACACCTCAGTATGTTTTCACAAATAAACACACCCTCCCCGACGGTTCTGTCTGTGACATGACTCTTAATATTTCTTATGCGCTTAATAAAAAAGTAGCTAACATTAGAGCAGTACATGTTGTGAACAGGTATCAGAACAAAGGTGTGCTTTATGTTGAGCCTTATTCAGTTACAAAAAACGTTGGAGGCACTTCAGGAAGTACTGTGCTGAAGTTCCAGTATGAGAAGCCGGGCGATGAAAACTCAACCCTCCATGTTTACTTTGACCTTGAAGGCGGAGGCTCACTCGAGATACAGATGAGCATACCTATAAATGGAATTTATGCAGATTCTAAGTTTAATATCCCTGACCCTGTCTTCAAAAAATCAATCAAAGATTCAGAGGTGATAACATTTTGATGATTAAGATTTTGATTTTGATTATCCTCTTTTTCGCTGCTGTAGAAGACATAAAAAAGATGGAGGTGGGCTATATCTACCCTGCCTCCATCTTAGCTCTCTCTTTTGTTAATTTCTTTTTAAAGCCTTATATAAGCCTAAAATTTTATCTATTTAATTCCTTTTTAGTATTTGCAGTCCTTTTTCTTTTCTGGCTTCTTGGAGGAATAGGCGGAGGAGATGTAAAAGTTCTAACAGCATTGTCTTTCTATGCAGGTTTCAGGATATGGGATATTCTTTTATTTTCATCTGGGATTTTTTTAGTTTATTCTCTTCTTCTTTTAAAATTTAAAAAAAAGCAGCTTCCTTTTATCCCTGCTGTTGCTGCTGGAACGCTTTTAAGCTTTTTGTAAATTTTCAATAAAAGAAAGGAGAAGAGCTTTTGGAGGACCTTATAAAACACCAGTACAGTGTTGGAGTACTGTGCAGGAATATTGGAATTTACATGGGCCTGCCTCTAAAAGAAATTAAACTTCTTGAGACTGCTGCTTTTTTTCATGATATTGGGAAGTTATTTGTACCAAAAAGTTTGCTTAACAAGAAGGAACCTCTATCACTCGAAGAATTTGAGGTAGTAAAAATGCATTCATTATATGGTGCAGAACTGCTTAGAAAAATTGGATTTGACAGAATTATAGTTTCTGCAGTAAGACACCACCACGAGAGATACGATGGAAGAGGCTACCCTGATGGCCTGCGCGGTGGAAAAATTCCCTTGTTTTCAAGGATAATTGCGGCAGCAGATGCGTTTAATGTTATGACAACTGGCAGGATATATAAAAAACCTATTTCAAATGATAAAGCATTTGAAGAGTTAATAAGATGTTCGGGCACACAGTTTGACCCTGAGGTAGTAAAAATTTTTGTAAAAATGTTTAAGGAGGAGGATGCATATGTTTAAGGTTGGTTTGGATGTCGGGTACGGGTATGTAAAAGGAGTCAATGAAAAAGGAAAAGAAATACTATTCCCTTCACTGGTTGGAAATGCATATGAAAGAGTTTTAACTGGCCTGTTTGGTGCAGATAACAGAAAAACTGATAATATGCACGTTGTTATTATGAATGGGAAAAAGGAAGAGTATTTTGTTGGAGAGCTGGCCAGAAGAGAAGGAAAAAATGTCTCGTACGTGTTTGATGAAGATAAAATAAATCACCCCAACACAAAAGCTCTTATTACGGCATCGTGCCTTCTGCTTTTTCCGGGAGAAGAAGTTCCTGTCCATGTTGTTACCGGCCTTCCACTGGAGCAGTATGTTCACAAAAAAGAAGAGTTTAAAAATATGTTGAAGAATTTTAAGGTTATGGCGTATTTTAAAGGAGACGAAAGGGTAAAAACAATCAAATTTGAGAGGATTACTATTTTTCCTCAGGCAGCTGGAGCAGTTTACTATGCAGTTTTGGATGATGTTCAAAAGTATCTCATAAAAGGCAGCTATATTGGCTTAATCGATATTGGATTTAAAACTACTGACTTTATAGCTTTCATGGTGGAAGATAGACTCATTCTGAGGGAGGATATGTCCGGTACAATGGAAGTAGGGATGTCGGTTTTGAATAATGCAGTAGATAAGATGTTTACACAGAAGACTGGAAGCAAGATAGATGTGTCAGAGCTGATAAGGCTTATAAGTGACGGGAAAATATTCTATAAAGGAAGGGAACTTGATTTTACAAAAGAGATTGATGCAGTGCGCAGCGAGATTGCAAGGGTAATGAAAGATAAGATAAAGCTGATATGGGGAAGTAAGCTGGACTTCTTCAATACTGTCTTTCTGGCAGGTGGAGGAGCAAAAGAATTAGTGGAATATATGAAGGATTTTTACGAAAAGATAGTATTGGTGAAAAATGCACAGTTTGCAAATGCCAGAGGATTTCTTAAAGTTGCGGAATTAGAGGAGAAAAAAGCAGTTAATGTGCGGTGAAAGAGGGGAGAATATGGGCAAAAGAATAAGAGATGAAGAAGAACTGAACTACAAGAATGTGTGGGAGCTTATGAAACAGATGGTGGATTACTATACCTCAGAGAAAAAATACCTTACAAGGAGGGAGATTAAATATATAATCAGGGTGTGTGAGAGCAGGCAGCCGTCAATACCCATAAAAGAGAGATAAAAATGTCCGACATTTTGTGTCCGACATGAGTTTTATGAGATGGGAACAGGTTTTGAAGGATGTAAAAAAGACTTTTGTCCGACATATTACGAGGTTGAATAATTGGTATTTGTCGGACAAAATTATACTTTTGTACCTGCAAATACTTAAAAATCAATGCTTTGAGGTGTCAGACAAAACACGTCGGACAAAATTACTGATTCAAAAAGGGGAAATATAGATATGGTAAGGGGTTGACTATGTCAGACATATTTTTGAGGTGATACGATGAAAGAGAAAAAGTACAGCTTTAGAATAAGAGAAGGTGATAAAGATATTGTAGAAATTCTTTCTAACCTTGGTGTTTCCGAGTATTCTGATTTTATTAGAAATGCCATACGTTTCTATGCTGGATATAAAGACAGAATTGATGAAATTGAGAGAAAGCTGGATTGTATATTAAAAAAGATGGAGGGAACATCAGAAAATTTGTCAGTCAGTCCGTCAGTCGGTCTCTCAAATGATGAAGAAAATCAGAAAACTGACGAAACAGAAAAATTACTTATAGAGAGTGTAATGGATATTATCTCTATAAATTATAGTTACAAATTATAACTTTGCAAAACTAAAGATGAGATAAGAAAATCATAGAAAAAAGTTTAAATTTATGCAGGAAATTAATGAAAGATGTCGAGGTCTATTAAATGATGGTTTGGAAGGAGTGTATTTTAAATGAATAAAACAATAAGAAAAACTTTATTATATAAAACTGGTGTCGAATATGGTGACTATACTATAAATCACGTGGAAGGATGTGCTCATGGCTGTAAATTTCCCTGTTACGCATTTATGCTGGCAAAAAGATTTGGGAGGATAAAATCTTACGAAGAATGGATTAAACCTAAATTAGTTTCTAATTCGTTAGAAATTTTAGATAAAGAAATACCTAAATTGAAAGACAAAATAAATTTTGTACATTTAAGTTTTACAACAGATCCCTTTATGATGGGGTATCCGGAGGTTACCAATCTATCTTTGGAAATTATTAAAAAACTTAACAGTAATGGTATCAAAGTTACTACATTAACTAAAGGAATCTATCCTGACGAGTTATTAGATAAAAATAATTATAGTGAATACAATGAATATGGGATTACTTTAGTATCATTAGATGAAAATTTTAAAAAAGCATATGAACCTTATTCTTCTGATTATAAGGACCGAATAGAAAGCTTGAAGAAATTGCATAATGCAGGGTTAAAGACTTGGGTTAGCATCGAGCCCTACCCTACACCAAATATTATTAATCAGGATTTAAAAGAGATTCTAAACGAAGTGGCTTTTGTTGATAAAATCGTGTTTGGAAAACTTAACTACAATAAAGAAGTTAGTGAATATTTGTGGTATAAGGAATTCTACAATTATTGCACTGATGTAGTAATAAAATTCTGTGAACAACACAATATAGAGTATCATATAAAAGAGGGTACTATTACAGAAGATGCTCCATATATATTAGAAGGATGTAAAAAAGATACACAAGATTTATTTTTTAAACGTGCAAAGACAGCAGTAAAATAAGGAATAATGTAAGCAAAACATCGTATTGACCTGCAAAACGAAAAGGGTAGTAGTTCGTAAGTGTATATGAAAATTTTAACAAATTGTATTTTTGAAAGATAAAAGATAAAGGAAGGGGAATTTCATGTTTTTTGATGAAGTAAAAAGTCAGTCACTTATTAAAAAGGAAATTGTTGTTAAGTATTTTGATGCATGGGCTAGAATTATGAATAAGCGTAGTGATAGATTGGGCTATATTGATTTGTTTTCTGGACCAGGTAACTATAAAGATGGTACAGATTCTACTCCTATAGCTATTATGAAGTTAATTCTTAAAAACAATGATTACAGAAATAAATTTGTAACTGTATTTAATGACAAAAATAAAGGCTATATTAGTGACTTAAAATCAGCTATTAGTAATCTTGAAAATATTAAATCTTTAAAATATGAACCTATCTTTCTTAACCTTGAATTGGATATTAAAACAAGTGATATTTTTGCTACTACTTCAATAATACCAAGTCTTATTTTTATAGATCCTTGGGGCTATAAAGGTGTTACTCAAAAGTTAATTTCTTCATTAACTAAAGATTGGGGTTGCGATACAATACTTTTCTTCAATTATAATCGAATACGTTCTGGTATAGAAAATCCTAAGGTTGAAGAACACATGATAAGTTTGTTTGGAGAAAAAAGATATTTAAACTTACGTGAGAAGCTTAGTAAAAGCAATTGCCTAGATAAAGAAAGCTTAATTATGAATGAATTTCGTGAGGCCATGAAAGACATAGGTATTGAATATATTCTTACTTTTAGATTTAAAAATGAAGGCAAGGAAGATACTAGTCATTACATAATATTTTTGTCTAAAAACTTTACAGCACATAACATAATGAAAGAAGTTATGGCTTCATTGAGCTCAGATAAAATACATGGTGTTGCAAAATTTGAGTATATCCCTGATAAAGTGAGACAGCTTTCATTAAAGGATTTATACGAAAATCCTTTAAATGAATTAAGAAATGAATTGCTTACACAGTACGCAGGAAAAACAATAACTTTTGAAAGACTTTTTTATGAGCATAGTAAAAATAAACCTTTCATTAAAAAGAATTACAAAGAGGTACTTACTAGACTTGAAGAAGAAAGAAAGATACTTTGTAACCCTGTAGTTATAAAATTTTTATAGAAGAAGTGAAGGGTTCAGTTTTTTGGACCCATTTTTTGTTACTTTCCTTGTAGAACAACCTGTAGAAAGCACGATAGAAATGAATTCTACACCTTATTCTACACATCCCAGCGCCCACTCCTACCCTTTTTTCCTTGCCGCGCCTCACCCCGAGGCTTCCGCCTCGCCCTCGCTTTGCTTGGGTTTCGAAGCGAGACCCCGCTCTCTCATCATACTCCGCTAACGCTCTGAGAGAGCGGGGTCTCGCTTCTCAAGGGTTCGGCGCGGCTTTTAATTTCGG
>NZ_AVAF01000013.1 GCF_000445185.1 Thermoanaerobacter sp. A7A | reverse complement strand
GGGCAAATCCGTATGCTTTGTTACTGCTGTAATCATATATCGAGAAGGGAAAGGTGCGAGGTATTATTATAGGAAATTTTACAACAAAAAAATTCCTTCTCTGAAACAAAGGATTTTTATGGAGGCTACTTACAGCATAGAAGTAGCAAACCAGCTTTTTGAAAGGCTTAATCAAACTGACAAAAAAGATATAAACATTGAGATACATCTTGATGTGGGTGAAAACGGCAAAACGAGGGACATCATAAAAGAAGTTGTAAACATGGTATTAGGGTGTGGATTTGAAGCTCAAGTAAAACCCTCTTCTTATGGTGCCAGCAAAGTGGCTGACAAACATACTAAAAGCATGGCTAATATTGGATAAGACCTCTTAAAAAAGGGAGGTCTTGTTTTTTTTACTTAATCTATTGAATCAAAGGGAGACTTTTCAAATATTATAAATAAAGGATTTAGTGCAAAAAAGGCATAGGTAAACTCTATGCCTTAATCAGTTTGTCATTTAGTTTAAAAAGGTTAAATACATAAGGTGCACCAAGAGAAAGCCACAGTCCACAAATTGCATACCTTATTGCATTAAAAATATCACCAGAAGGCAATACAAATTTTAAACTTTCTTTAAGTGCAAAGAATACAATTACACCGATTATGAACTTTAGTATTTGCTTTGGAAGGACTGTATGCACAGTAAAATCAAATTCTTCTTTATCTATAAAATATCCTATCAAAGTGCCAGAAATTAACCCCATGTATTCATAAATGTCTTTGTGGGGAAAGATTATTATAAAAAGCCCAGGTATTAAGATAGACAGCAGGATTTTTATATTGAGAGTCATTTTAAAAGTGTTTTCTTTCACTATGCTATCAATAAGTTCACTTAAAATTATTATTAAAACAGCTATCAATATTCCGCCAATAATATCTATCGGCCAGTGGACACCTAAATACATTCGCGAAAATGATACGAGTAATACGATGGCGATTCCTACATACCACAGCCATTTTTTTTGATAGTGTACCATTAAAGTCCCCCAAACAGTTGTAGAACCTTGCGCATGACCGCTTGGGAATGAATATCCTCCTGCTGATTGTGTAAATACAGACCTTATTCCCGGATAGCCTATTGGCCTATTTATTTTTGTTATTTCTTTTAATATTGTATTTACGTATATGGAGCTTATCAATATAAGTCCAAGCTTTAAGCCAAATCGTTTATCTACACACCAATAAAATAGCGGGATAAAGATAAAGTAAAAGCCTGCACTACCTAACATTGTTATAGCTATAAAAAAATAATCTAACAATGGATTTGTTATGGTTTGTATGGCTTTTAATATGTCAGCTTGCATTTTATCACCTCACTATATATAATTCACCGCAAAACTTTATTTTCCTTCATGATTTAAAAATTTTAACGTAAAATTGAAGAAAAAGATAAAAAGTGTGATAAAATGTTTATAGGATAATTTCAAAATTTAAGAATAGGAGGTTATATAAGTTGAATTTTTTGGAAAGATTGTATGGCATATTTTTTCAACCTGTCGAGACCATTAAAGAAATTGTAAGGAAAAAGCCAATTTGGCAGGCTGTTGTTGTCATCATAGTTACAGGTTTGTTGACTATGACAAGCAGTAGGTTTACAATGGTTAGTCCGGATTTATTTTCCTCCACTCCAGGTATGCCTGATTTTGGGAGGTTAAGGTCACTGTTTGTTCCGATGGCTGTATTTGGGAGTATATTTATAGCTCCTTTGACTTACTTTCTTTTTGCGGCAGTGTATCACTTTTTAGCAGAAATTTTAGATGGAAAAATGTACGCTAAAACAGAAGACAATACACCTTTAACTCAAAATGAAGACAATAGCGGTGAAATTCAGCAAATGACGGCTGGTGACGGCGATGAGATAGTAATAGGCACAGCAAAAGGACTGTATTCCGCAATGGGGTTTGCAAAACTTCCCATGATTTTTATGGTGCCCGTAAATTTATTTGCCCGTCTGTTGAGCGAGAGAGGTGGCGCAATACTTACGGATTTATTTATAATAGCATTTACTATATGGGTAATTGTTTTGGAAATTATATCCATAAGAGAAAATTACAAAATGACTACAGGAAATGCAGTGCTTGTATATTTTCTTCCGTACATAGTTTTGATTGTTTTATTTATAATAATGATGATTTTTGTGGGAGCGACTTTTGTAAGCGTATTTTCTACGATTTTTAAAAATATACCAATTCAATAAAATGGAAATTTTTTTCAAAGAGGAGTTTTTCTCCTCTTTTTTATGTGCGCCCGGCATGGGCTAAAGCTTAAGCGGTGAAAGTCCGCTATGGGCATGGCATTAAACCTGTCAAAGGCAAAGGTGTCCATCGTGAGATGGAATCTAAAGGAAGCCGGCGGCAAAATCCCGGCCCGATGAACAAACCACATATGAGGCTGAATTGGAGTGGACGAGTTTGCATAACGAAACGAAGTCCAACACTGCCCGAACTCCAAGCAGTAAATGTGGCGGTATATGGGAGGAAAGTTATCGCTCTTACCCGGGAAGGTCTTTAAGATACGCTGTGGAAGAAACAGAATACATTTACAAGCGGAACATTTCTGGAGAACTTTTAGAAATTTATAAAAACAACATTTTGTTCAGGAAAACCTGAATTAAGGATTTTTAAAGAAATGTTAACCTTATAATAAATATAAGTTGACAATTAAGTTCGAAGTGAGTATAATTAGAGTAAGCAACAAATTATGGCAAAAACAAAAATAACCAAGCAAAGAAAATAAACCTATCAGGGGAGGAATGTATTTGTTTAGATTTTTAGAGAAGGAGCTGGAGTTACTAAAAGAGAGCTCACTTTATCGTCAGCTTCCTGGACCATTAGAGGAGTTTAATGGTTCCAGGGCAATCATCAACGGACAGGAAGTGCTTCTTTTTTCTTCCAATAATTACCTTGGCATGTCTCATCATCCCCGTGTTAAGGCTGCGACCCTAGAAGCTGTGGAAAGGTGGGGGACAGGAAGTGGAGGTTCTCGTTTGACTACTGGTAATTTTGTTTTGCACCGTCAATTAGAGGAGCGCATTGCACGATTTAAAAGCACGGAGGATGCTATTGTGTTTAGTTCTGGTTATCTGGCCAACTTGGGAGTGATTTCAGCCCTGGTGGGCCAAGGAGACCTGGTGCTCAGCGACGAGCTAAACCATGCCAGCATAATTGACGGCTGCCGCTTGAGCCGAGCCACAGTTAAAGTTTTCCGCCATAAGGATGTAGCCCATCTAAAGGATATTCTCCTGGCGGAACGTAACTCATACCGTAGGTGCCTTATCGTTACCGATGGTGTTTTTAGTATGGACGGGGATATAGCTCCTTTGCCCCAACTGTTGCAGTTGGCCGAGGAGTTCCAGTCCCTTCTCATGGTGGACGATGCCCATGCTACTGGGGTTTTGGGCAAGAGGGGGGCAGGAACAGTGGAACATTTTGGACTGGAAAATAAAAATATTATCCAAGTAGGTACATTAAGTAAAGCCCTTGGGAGTGAAGGTGGGTACGTAGCTGGCAATGTTATTTTAGTTGATTATTTACGCAATCGTGCTCGCAGCTTTATTTTTTCTACTGCTCTTTCTCCACCGATAGTTGCTGCTGCTATAGCGGCCCTGGATGTCTTAGAAGAAGAGCTGTACCTTCTTGAACAGCTACACGCTAACGTTCGCCAATTTTACAAAGGCTTAAAAGAAATAGGCTTTGAGGTGTTACCCACGGAATCAGCTATTATTCCCCTGATGGTAGGGGAATCCCATCGGACACTAGCTCTTTCGTCAGCTCTAGCGGAAAAAGGTGTATTTGTGCCGGCCATTCGCCCGCCTACAGTGCCGGAAGGCACTAGCCGTTTAAGGATTACTGTCATGGCTACCCACAAACCGGAAGATATTCAAAGGGCTTTAGAAGCTTTTTTATGGGCCGGGAAAAGGGTGGGACTCATTTAAAAAGTAGGGGAGGAGGTGAGACCAAATACATAAAACAAGAGGATCACTTAGGGAGGTAGTAAGAATTGCCTTACTGGCAACATTCATTATTGTTAGTGGCTCTTTTAAGTTACCCGGTATCATACCAGGTACCGAGTTTCAACTCTCGGCTCCTATTGCGGTAGCCATTGCTGCCAACTTTGGCTTTAAGCGCTATTTTTTAGCTGGGCTAGTGGCCAGCGTTGTTTTATACAGCATTGGGGTGCACAATTTCTTTAATGTGATAGTGTCCATAGTTTTTCGTTTGGTAGCTGGCGGTATCATTGCGATTTTAGGTCCCAGTTTCTTTGTGGTTACCATTGCTGGTCCCCTGGGTTCTGTAGCTGCCCGTCTGGTTCTTGCTGGCCTTTTGCACAAGGGGGTAAGTGTTTTGTTGGTTGCTGCTTTGCCTGGGATGTTCTACACGGCTTTAACGGCCTGGCCTTTAACCAGACTTATGGACAGAGTTAAGAAACAAATTAAGGGAGGGACTTTTTTTGGAGAAAGTGGTATATAGCGTCCGAATGAGGGCTGCCCAGGGAGCTCCCCACGAAAAAGGAGGGCGACACATATCGGGGGCGGAAAGGATTGTTTCTGCACAGGAGGTAGCTTCTATTGTCCAGAAAATGTTCTTTCGTGCCAAAAACCATGCCCTGGGTGAACCTGATTTTATAAATATCAGCATCGAGCGCCTAGAGTTTTCTAAAATAAAGCAGATTGCTGCTTTGCCGCTTGTAACGGTAAAAGCTAATGACCATGGGCAAGCGCTTTTTTGTGCACGGCAGCTTCTTTTGGCTAGCGGGGTGGAAGAGCAGGTTATAGAAGAGGCTATAGAAATGCTTGCCCGAGGACCTTCGCCTGACGGGCGAAACATGAGAGGGGCGGTAATCATGGATGCCCAGAGTGGTCGGCGTCTGGAGCCCGACTCTTGGCGAGGTGTACGTGCCTCCCATATGGATTATACTCCACAGGCTGCTAAGCAGTTATCGTGTCTGCTAGAGCCGCTGGGGTTAGATCATTTCCGGGTCAAGGAAGCCCTGGCTCTGGCCTCTAAGGTTATCTGGAGCGGAACTCTGGCTGAAATATGTTGTTCGGATGACCCCCATTATACCACGGGTTACGTTTCTTCCCGGCGCCTGGGCTATGTGCGTATACCCCATTTAAAGCATCCCTCATTTAAAGGAGGGCGGGTGTTCTTTGTTCGTCTCAAGGATGTGAATCTTACGGAGTACATAACCAGGCTTGAGGAGGAACCAGTTTTGATAACTCAAATCAGCGCTGTGCGGGGTGTAAAAGATCTTACATCATTACTAGAGGAGGGACACCAATGGACTATGCCAGAAAGGGTTACTTCATAACCGGAACGGATACTGGCGTGGGAAAAACAGTAGTTACCGCTGGCCTGACGGGTGTTTTTCGCCACCATGGTATTGACGCCGTAGCTATCAAACCTGTGCAAACCGGGGCAGTTATCAAAAACGGGAAATTAATTCCCGAAGATGCGTTCTTCTATCGCCTGGCAGCTGACCTTCCCCAACCCATTGACCAATTAAACCTTTACCGCTTTGTTCCGGCGTTATCTCCTCACTTGGCAGCCAAACTTTGTGGGGAAAAGATAGAACCCGAAAAAGTAGTAGCTTTTTGCCGACAGACCCTTTTGTGCCACCAGTTGACTTTTATTGAGGGGGCTGGAGGACTGTGTGTGCCTCTTTCTGGCCCTAACTTTACCGTAGCTGATTTGGCCCGGGAACTTTCCTTACCCCTAATTGTAGTGGCCAGGACTGGTTTGGGAACCATTAATCATACAGTTCTCACGGTGGCTTATGCCAAAAGCCTCGAACTAGAAGTAGCGGGGATAGTTTTTAATGCCTTAGGGCAGCAGCAATTAGGTCCTGCCGAAAGTGACAATCCCGAAATTATTGCCCAGATGACCGGTGTACCGATCCTGGGTATCTTACCCCACCTGCCGAGGGTGAACGTGGAAGGTGGGGCTGTTGAAGGACTGCTGGAGGCGGTGGAAGAATCTGTTTCCTGGAGTCAGTTGGCTCCATGGCTTAAACCTAAAGCATAAACGATATGGAGGTGTTTCTATTGAGCAACTATGATCCTTCTCTTCTGGAACAATGGGACAAACAGTATGTTTGGCATCCTTTTACCCAAATGCAGCAATATCTCCGGGAAAAACCCCTGATCATTGAGCGGGGAGAGGGCAGTTACCTGATTGATGTAGAGGGGAACCGCTATTTGGACGGTGTATCCTCCCTTTGGGTTACTGTCCACGGCCATTGTCACCCGGAATTAAACCGAGCCATTAAGGAACAATTAGATAGCATCGCTCATTCAACCCTCTTAGGTATTGCCAATGTACCGTCTATCTTGTTGGCTAAGAAATTAGTGGAAATTACCCAGCCAGGATTAAATAAAGTTTTTTACTCTGATAATGGAGCTACAGCGGTGGAAATTGCCCTCAAGATGGCCTTTCAGTATTGGCAACAAAAGGACGGCGGTCGTTATCGTAGAAAAACCAAGTTTATATCTTTGGTCAATGCTTACCACGGAGACACTATTGGTTCAGTAAGTGTCGGGGGTATACCCCTTTTCCATAACATTTTCAAACCACTACTCTTTGAGTGTTTACACGCCCCTGCGCCATATTGTTACCGGTGCCCTTTGAGTTTAGAAAGGGAAAGTTGTAAGATGGCCTGTCTTAATCAGTTGGAAAGGTTGATGGAAGAGCACTGTGAGGAGGTTGCTGCCCTCATCATTGAGCCTTTAGTCCAAGGGGCGGCGGGCATGATCACTGCTCCGGATGGTTTCCTTCGCCGGGTGCGGGAATTGTGTTCAAAGTATAACATTCTGCTCATTGCCGACGAGGTAGCAGTAGGTTTTGGCCGTACAGGTCGTCTCTTTGCCTGCGAGCACGAAGATGTAACTCCCGACTTAATGTGCCTAGCTAAGGGTATTACTGGAGGATATCTTCCCTTAGCTGCTACCTTGGTCACCGATGAGATCTACAGAACCTTTTTAGGCGAGCCGGAGGAATGTAAGACTTTTTACCATGGACATACCTACACAGGTAATCCCTTAGCCTGCGCTGCGGCTTTGGCCAACATTGAGCTCTTTGAAAAAACAGACTTGTTAGCCTCTCTCCAATCTAAAATTGAACTTTTACGCCGGGGGCTAAATAAATTCTGGGATTTACCTCATGTAGGAGATATCCGTCAACGAGGTATGATGGTAGGTATTGAACTTGTGGTAGATAAAGAGACCAAAGAGCCTTATGACATCAAGGAGCAAATAGGTCACCGAGTTATCTTGGAGGCTCGTAAGAGAGGGCTCATCATTCGGCCCCTGGATAACATCATTGTTCTCATGCCTGTGTTGTCCATGTCTAAAGAAGAACTAAACCGCGTTCTAGAGATTGTTTATGAATCTATAGAGGCAGTAACTGGTAAATGAGAGGAGGAATGGGTGCATGGAAAAGAATCTGATGTGGAAGAAGATTAAAGAAAAGACTCTTCAAGGAGAAGGTATATCTCAAGAGGAAGCGTATTACCTGGCCAGCTGGCCAATGGAAAAATTAGGAGAGATTTTTTATCTTTCTCGCCAAGTTCGGGAACGCTTCGGAGGGAGAAATGTAGAACTATGTGCCATTATCAATGCCCGTTCGGGTTTATGTAGTGAAGATTGCCACTTTTGTGCTCAATCATCACGTTTTAAAACTGGTGTGGAAGCGTATCCCCTTATTGATGTAGAAAAAGCTTTAGAAAAAGCCCAGCGCATGGAAGCTGCTGGAGTAAAGCGTTTTGCTTTAGTTACCAGTGGTAAAGGCATCGGTGAAAGGGATTTTGAAAAGGTATTAGAAATCTACCAGGTTCTAAAAACTAAAACTCGCCTAAAGCTGTGTGCTTCTCTGGGGATTATTGACGAAGAGAAAGCTCGTCGTTTGAAGGAGGTGGGGGTTACTTCCTACCACCATAACTTAGAAACTGGACGAAGCTATTTTTCTAAGATTTGTACTACTCATACCTTTGAAGAGAGAGTGGCTACTATTCAAGCCGCCCGGAATGCGGGGCTAAATATATGCTCTGGAGGAATTATTGGATTGGGGGAAATTATGGAACATCGACTGGAAATGATTTTTGAGCTAAAGAAGCTGGGAGTGATGTCAGTGCCGGTGAACATTTTGAATCCCATTCCTGGTACACCTCTTGCTAATCAGGAACGTCTTTCAATAGAAGAAATTCTCAAAACCTTAATTCTTTTTCGCCTTATTATTCCGAGAGCTGTTTTTCGTTTATGCGGTGGTAGGGAGCGAGGGTTAGGAGAGAACCAAAAAGAAGCCTTAGTAATGGCTGTAAATGGCTTGATGGTTGGCAATTACCTTACTACTTGGGGCAACAGAATCCAAGAAGACCTGGATATGATCGCTGAGGTAGGTTTAAAGGTGTTAGTTTAATTTCTCTCTGCAAGAAGGATTAGAAAAAGTTGTTACAAGGAAATCCTGGTAAGTGACCAACACTCTAATTTGATAAATTTGAAATACAAGGTAATAGTAAAGACTTGTTATAGAAGTGATATATAGAGAGGAGTTTGAATGCAATACAGAAGAATAAATAACAGTGTAGTGTTGTAAAAGTCAATATATTTTGTACAAAAAGTGGCATATAATTTTGTACAAAAAATGTACTAAGATACATTAGAAGAACTGTTAAAATATTCAACTTTTGACTTTAATCTATATGAAGGCCCTTTTATTGATATAACATGCGAATAATGAAGTAATCTATCTGATATTGCGTTAGCTATTGTCGCTGATCCAAATACCTCTGCCCTATCATTACTTGGTAGCGGAGATAGATACTCCTTTTCTTTTTCCTTCCAATCTACCTAGGCTTGTTTCCCAGCAGGAGTTTCAAATCTTGGATGACCACTTGCCTTTTTAGTAGGTTTCAGTCCCTTTCTCTTTACATATTTGTTGAAATTAGAATATGTTCCAATATCATAATTTTTAGAAACAAAGTATTCGTATACTCCCTTTACCGTAACCCCCTTTATCTCAAGCTTTGCTTTTATTTCATCATAATATTTATCTAATTTGCTTTGCTTATTTCTTGTTTTTGGTTTGCCTTCATATCCTTCATAATACTTTTTAACAAAATAATTATTTACTTCCTACTCGATTTATGCCATATTATTTATTTATCGAAAATTATTTTCTACATTCAAGCAGGATTTTTAAAATTTATAAAGAATATATAATGTATAGATAGGTGGTGTTGGGTATGGGAGAAAATGGGAATGTTTTAATTAAAGACTTAGAGAAAAAAGATAAAAAGATATTTTCTTTTTGGCTTCAAGATGTAAATGTAGTTAAGTTTTTGATTGATTTGTTTAAAATATCCCGAGAGAAAGACAATGTTTTAAATATACCATTTGGGAAAAACAGAAAGATGTTTGTGTTAGAAACCAAGGAAGGTTTTAAATTGGGATTTTGTGTGCTTTACGATATTGATTGGCAACAGAAGAAATGCAGTATGTATATTTATATTGAAAAAGGAGAAAATGTCAATCTTGAGACTGCTCAAGAAATAATCAATTCTCTGTTAAAAAGAACTGTTTTGAAGTACAATTTAAAGAATATTGAAGTTCATACAAAAGATGACGTTTTAGCTAAATGCTTTAACAATGTGGAGGACTTTAAAAAAGGAGAAGATGGATATAGCTTTAGAATAGCTTTAGATGAAATAAAACTTCCTGTAAATATGGCCCAATAGGGCCTTTTGATTTTGCGTTTTTTGTATTATAATTTATATTAAATTTGGCAGGTAGAGGTGTTTAGATGAATATACCAAATTTTCTTACACTGGTTAGATTTTTTCTTATACCGCTTTTTGTATACACTTTTTTTTATGTGGCTAATGGCAATACATATGCTGTGGCGATTTTTATATTGTCAGGAATTACAGACATTTTAGACGGATATATAGCGAGGCATTACAATCAAATAACTAAGATTGGGACTTTGCTTGACCCTCTTGCGGACAAACTTATGATACTTACTGTTCTCACGAGTCTGTGGTTTAAGGATATAATTCCCTTTTTCATCATTTTTATTTTGATGATAAAAGAGCTGTCAATGATAATAGGGGCGGCAATACTTTATAAAAAACAAGAAGTTGCCATCCCTGCTAATAAATACGGCAAGGCTGCAACAGCTTTCTTTTATGTTGCTATAATTTTTTCAATCTTTGAATGGCCCTATGGATTTACCTTGATGATTATAGCACTGCTGTTAGCTATTTTAGCATTTTTTATCTATGCTTTTGAATTTTATAAAAGGAGCAGAAAAAATTAAACTTTTTATGGGAAAAAGTCGATATAAAAATAGTATAACACATTTGGGGGGGAGATACATTGAAAAAAGCTATAAAATTCAAAAAAAGACGTGATATAGATGCACTACTAAACCTAAAAAAACAGGTAAGACTCTCAAGCTTACAAACAAAATTGAGTTTAATGATTATAATTATTGTGATTTCATCTTTAGCATTGAGTGGGTACATATTTTAGATTTTCTTCTAAGGAAATCACTAATGCAACTTTGTCTAATATGGCTAATAGGGTTGGTTCAGTAAATAAAGAGTTAGCTCTTTATTTAGAAGGAGTTGCCAATAAACTCAATTATTTCGTAAAAGATGATTCTAATTTGATGATTAAAGGAAGTACAGGAGAAGAAACAGCTGACCGCATAAATAGCGTGCTCATTAAATTAAAAAATATGACTCCAGATGACGCTTTGATTTATTATGGGACAGCTGATAAGAAGATTTTCACATTTCCTCACGTGGATTTAAACCCTGATTTTGATCCCATTATGCAGTCGGCAGATAAAAGTATTGAGAAGCAAAATCAAGCTGTAAAGGATACGCAAAATGCTTTTGGCGAATTTGAGAATTTTATAAACAGCATTTCTGAAATGATAAATAACATAAATTCCTTAATGAATAGCATGGAAAAGGAGAAAAACGAGATTGTTCAGTCGATGGAAAACATCTCTGGAATTTCAGAAGAAACGGCGGCTTCTACTGAGGAAGTAAGTGCTTCTACAGAAGAGCAGCTTTCAGCTGTGGAAGAACTTAAAGAATCTGCAAAGAATTTAGAAGAAGTGGCTTTAAAATTAGATGAAGCTGTGAAGATTTTTAAAATTTAAGATTTAGGAGCGCTTAGAAGCTTTTAAGCTTTTAAGCGCTTTTTTATGCTTAATTTTGTTTATAACATCTTGTATGATAAAATAGTTTATGCGTAATGGAGTCTCTATACCATAGGGGGGTGTTAATTATAAATACCAAGGATAAATTGCAAAAGTTAAAAGACTATATACATAATTTGGATAACGCATTGATTGCTTTTTCTGGAGGGGTAGATAGTACTTTTTTGGCTAAAATAAGTTACGATGTCTTAGGAGATAGGGTATTGGCTGTTACTGCTACTTCTCCAATGTATCCTAAAAGCGAATTAAAAGAAGCTATAGACATTGCTAAAAAAATAGGAATTCCCCACTTGGTTGTGGAGTTTAATGATATTCTTGAAATAGAAGAATTTAAAAAAAATCCTTTAAATAGGTGCTATATATGTAAATCCAATTTATTTTCGAAATTTAAAGCTATTGCTAAAGATAGAGGCCTAAATTACGTTTTGGAAGGGACAAATGCTGATGATGTGTCTGATTTTAGGCCGGGAAGAAGGGTTTTAAAAGAATTGGGAATTTTGAGCCCTTTGCTGGAATGTGGTATAAAGAAAGAAGAAATAAGAATTTTGTCAAAAGAGATGAATCTTCCAACTTGGGATAAGCCTTCTTACGCTTGTCTTGCTTCCAGAATTCCTTATGGTGAAGAGATAACTTATGATAAGCTTTCTATGATAGAAAAAGCAGAAGAGGGTTTGAGAGATTTAGGTTTTTCAGGATTTAGAGTGAGATACCATGGAGATGTTGCAAGGATTGAACTTCCAAAAGAGCAGATGGATGCAATATTTGAAAAGAGTGTAAGGGAGGAAATTGTAAAGAGGCTTAAAAATGCTGGGTTTAAGTATGTAGCACTGGATTTAGAAGGATACAGAACTGGTAGCTTAAATGAACCGCATGTGAGGGTGGTAAAAGATGTACAGTGAGAAAATATTACAAGTTTTAACACAGTTTAAACAAAATAAAATAACAACAGAAGAAGCATTGGAGGCTTTAAGAAAGCTCCCTTATGAGGATTTGGGTTTTGCAAAAATCGATTATCACAGGGAGATAAGAAAGGGATTTCCTGAAGTAATTTTTTGTCAAGGAAAGACTCCCGAGCAGGTTAAAGAAATTGCTTTTAATATGTTCAAAAATGGAAGTGATGTTTTAGGGACAAGAGCTTCCCACGAGCATTTTGAGGCGGTAAGAGAAGTTTTAGAAAAAGCAGTGTATTATGAGACAGCGAGAATTATTTCTATAAGAAATACTCCTCCTAGAAAGACAAAGGGGATAATTGGAGTGGTGGCTGCCGGCACTTCTGATTTAGCGGTTGCTGAAGAAGCTGCAGTTACTGCAGAGCTCATGGGCAATACCGTAAAAAGGTTTTACGATGTAGGAGTTGCAGGTTTGCACAGGCTTTTGGATAAGATTGAGGAGATTAGGGAATGCCGCGTGATAATCGCAATTGCTGGCATGGAAGGGGCACTTCCTACTGTGTTAGGAGGTTTAGTGGGCTCCCCCATAATTGCTGTACCTACCAGCGTGGGATACGGTGCAAATTTTCACGGTTTGTCCGCTCTTTTGGCTATGCTTAACTCCTGCGCCAGTGGAGTGAGTGTTGTAAATATTGACAACGGTTTTGGAGCGGCGTATTCTGCCAGTTTGATAAATAAAATAGGGGAGGAAGGAAAGTGAAAGTAGTGTATTTTGATTGTTTTGCAGGAATTTCTGGCGATATGACTATTGCTTCACTATTATCTCATGTTGATGTTGGGGAATTTAAAGATAGATTAAAAGGAGTAGCTTTAACTAATTTTGATGTAGAAATAGGAGAAACACAGAAAAAAAGCATTAGTGCCAAGACATTTAAAGTGATATACGATGAGACCCATCACTATCATCACAGACATATGAAAGACATAAGAGAGATTATTGAAAAGAGCGACTTGGAAGATGAAGTAAAGAGGATGAGCATTGAAATGTTTGAAAATCTGGCAAAAGCAGAGGCAAAAGTGCATGGAAAATCTCCCGAAGAAGTGCATTTTCATGAGGTTGGAGTGGTAGACTCTATAGTGGATATAATAGGTACGGCGATACTTATAAACATGATAAAACCGGAGAGAATTATTTCTTCGCCGATTCCGATAAGTTCGGGATTTGTAATGAGCCAGCACGGTCTTATGCCTGTACCTGCTCCAGCGACAGCAGAGCTTTTAAAGGGAATACCTGTGTATCAAAGCGATGTAAAAGGTGAAATTGTGACTCCAACAGGTGCTGCTATTGTAAAAACTTTGGCAAATGAATTTGGCGGTATGCCCGATATGACGATAAATTCTGTTGGATATGGTGCTGGTACAAAGGATTTAGAGATACCAAATGTTTTGAGGACGTATGTAGGAGAGGAAGAAGTAAAAAAAAACCTGAGACATTGATGGTTTTGGAGACAAATATAGATGACATGAATCCAGAGTTTTATCAGTATTTGTTTGAACTGCTTTTTAAAAATGGAGCATTAGACGTGTTTTTGACTCCTATTATAATGAAAAAGCAAAGGCCGGGAACACTCCTGACTGTAATTTGTGAAAATGAAAATGCAGATAAATTAAAAGAGATAATATTTAGAGAAACTTCTACTTTTGGCATAAGATACTACGAAGCTTTAAGGCACAAGCTTGATAGAGATTTTTCAGTTGTGGATACTCCTTACGGGAAGATAAGAGTGAAAAAAGGCTATTTAAATGAAAAACTTATTAAGGCGTATCCTGAGTATGAGGATGTTAAAGCTATTGCTGAAAAGACTGGAATTTCAATTAGCGATATTTATAGAAATGTGATAAGACATATTGATTTGCTATTTTTTAAAGATTGAAAGCGGGGTTAACCCGCTTTTAATGTGAAATAAAAAGTGGTGCCTACTCCTTCTTGACTTTCTATTCCATATTTGCTGCCGTGCAATGTCAATATTTCTTTTACTATTGCAAGGCCAAGGCCTGTTCCTGATTTGTTTCCTTTGTAATATCTGTCAAATATGTGTTCCAAATCTTTTTGAGGGATGCCGCATCCTGTATCTGATATTTTAATTAAAACATTTTTATCCTGTGGTATTGCCTCTATTGAAAGAGTTCCTTTTTTTGTCATGCTCGCTATAGCGTTGCTTATTATATTTATAATGGCTCGCTTTATCATTTCTCTATCTGCTATTACTTTGAGTTTGAGATTGTTCACTTTTACATTGATATTTTTTTCCAAAATTTGAATTTCAAATATGTCTAAAATCTCAGAAATCAGTTTTTCTAAATCTATATTTTCTTCTTTTATCTCTACCATTCCTGACTGAAGTTTAGAAAGTTCTAATACATCGTCTACTAATTTAGACATTCTTTCTGTCTCTTTGATCATCGTATTTAAGTATTTTTCTCGCTTTTCTTTGTCATCTCCATAGTAGTCCAAAAGCATTTCAGAATATCCCCGTATAAGGCCAAGAGGTGTTTTTAAGTCATGGCTTATGTTTGCAATCAAATCTTTTCTGAATTTATCTGTAATAGATAGCTGTTTTACCATGGTGTTCATGGATTTTGCAAGGTCTCCTAATTCGTCTTCTTCTTTGTAATTTATCTTAACATTCAAATTTCCAGAAGCAATTTGATGAGCAGCGTTTTTTAGTATTTGTATAGGGCGAGTAAATTTTTTTGACATGTAGACAGATACGAATAATATTGCAATTAGTGTGATGACAAAAATCCACCAAAAAACTTGCTTAAAAAGATTAACAGAATCGTTTATTGCTGCAACGGGTATGCTCATGATGAGAGTAGCTGGTTTTCCATTGTACAAAAAAGGTCTTATAATTGATAGATATTCAATATGCAAAAAAGGGTGTTCATATTTTACCACTTTTACGCTGTCGCTGGGGCGCAAAAGTGCTTCAGGGATTCCGAAACCTCTGCCGTATCCTCTATTTCCAGCTATTATTATGTTGTTTTCAGAAATGGCAATGACTCGAGCATTTGACTTGTCAATGAGTTCACTCATTAGTCTTTCGTCATTATTGTTTATTGCTTCAACGATTTTTTCACTGTAACTTTTAAGCTGGTTTATTTTGTAATAAGAGTATATCTTATTAATAAAAACTACCTGTGTCAACCAAAACAGTGATAATATGATGCCTCCAATCAAAAGATAAGAGATAAAAAGTTTCTTTTGTATTCCCTTCAATTTATTCACCATCCAATTTATAACCTATCCCCCATACTGTTTTTATGAGTTTACGCTTTTCTCCTAATTTTTCTCTCAACTGTTTTATATGGGTATCAACTGTTCTTAAATCTCCGTAAAAATCATATCCCCATACTTCATTAAGGCACTTTTCGCGGGATACAACTTTTC
The DNA here is from genome assembly GCF_000445185.1 of Thermoanaerobacter sp. A7A. Lineage (GTDB taxonomy): Bacteria > Bacillota > Thermoanaerobacteria > Thermoanaerobacterales > Thermoanaerobacteraceae > Thermoanaerobacter. The sequence goes on along the minus strand of NZ_AVAF01000013.1, from coordinate 5,827 downwards.
CTTTATTATCTATTAAGAGTTTTAAAAGGTCAAATTCTTTCGGCGTAAGGTCAATTTTTTCTCCATCAACCGTGACTTCTCTAGAACTTACATTTATAGAAATTCCTTCATATTCTGTTTTCCCATCTTCTTCTGAAGCTCCATAAGTTCTTGACAAAATTGCTTTAACTCGAGCAACTACTTCTTTAGGGCTAAAGGGTTTTACGACGTAGTCGTCTGCTCCTAATTCAAATCCTAAAAGTTTATCATATTCTTCTCCTCTTGCTGTTATCATCATTACGGGCACTTTTGACTTTTCTCTAATTGTTTTTAAAAGGCTCCACCCACTTATATCTGGAAGCATTATGTCTAAAAGAATTATGTCTATATCTTTATGATGATTATTAAAATATTCAAGCCCTATTTTGCCATTTTCAGCTATCAGTACTTCGTATCCATTATTTTCTAAATAAGTTTTTAAAATATCTCTCATTCCTTCTTCGTCTTCAATTACTAAAACTTTTTGCATAAAAAACCACCTCCCATCTCTAGTTTAATTATTTTTTAATCAGTTTACAATATTTAAAATTAAACTTCACACTTTTCTCACAAATTATATAAAATTGCGTAAAATTGTTGAGATATTATTAAGATGCAACAAAAAATTTTGAAAAGGAGGACAAATAATATGAAAAGAAGCAAATGGCTAATAGTTTTAGCAGTTGTATTAGCTTTAGCAATTCCTTTGACAGTTTTCGCAGCAAATACTAATTTCCCAGTCACAGAAAGAGTGAAAAGCTTCTTAGGGATTGATACATCAAAGCTTACACCAGAGCAAAAGCAAATCATTACAGATTACAACAAAAAAATAGCTGACATTGAAGAAGAGTTTATAAACAAACTCTTATCAGAAGGGCTTATAACTCAACAACAAGCAGATAATATAATTAAAAACATTGATAGCAAAGTTACGAAAGCAAATCAAGACAATGTTCCCTTCTTCATTGGTGGCGGAAGAGGATTTGACAAAGGATTTTTTGGAATAGGCCGAATTGATACTTCAAAGCTCACAGAACAGCAAAAAGCAGCTTTAACAGAAATATACAAACAAATGGTAGCACTACAAAAGAATGCAGTAAATAAGTTGACATCAGAAGGATTATTGACTCAAGATCAAGCAAACAAAATCACAAGCAAAATAGATAATATTGTGGCTAATATAGATAAAAATGGATTTAGCAGTTTTAAAGGCCTATTTAAAGGAAAAGATGGATTAGGGTTTATCTTAAGAGAAGTTGATCCTTCTAAACTTACAGAACAGCAAAAAACAGAGCTGATGAATTATTTTAAACAAATGGCGCAATTACAAAAACAATTAGTTGATAAATTTGTAAGCTTTGGAGTTATTACTCAGGACCAAGGTAATACGATTAAAAATAGAATTGATACAATGGTGAAAAATATGGAACAAAACGGATTGCCTCAAGGATTTTTCAAACATTTTGAAGGAAGAAGAGGAGATTTTAAAGGTAAATGGCAAAATGAAAATTGGCAAACCAATACTGCTCCTCAATGATATAGTAACCCTCTCTAATTGAATTTTTTGAATAAAAAGAGATGGTTAAATGCCATCTCTTTTCTATTTTTTTTGCATAGTAGGAACCCTCATATTACTCTAAAAAAATGTTCACACATCCTTCACAAATCCAATATAGTTATCTCAAACTAAAGGGTTATTATATAAATGTAGCAAATAAAAAATCAAAAAAGGAGTGTGGTTTTAAATGAATCTCAAAAAGGTAGTAGCAGTAGTACTTACAGGAGGTATGCTTTTAAGTGGAATAGCTGCTTATGCAGCCATAACTGGCGATACAACTAGTTCTTCAACGCCACGTCAATATTCTACGACAGCACCAAGATATGGAATGAGTAGAAATGCAGATTTTCTTGCAAAACTGACTGGCAAGACGACAGATGAAATTTTAAGTGAACTACAAGCAGGGAAGACATTAGTCCAAATAGCAGAAGAGAATGGCATAACACTTGACAATCTGAAAAAAGCTTTAATTGAGCAAAAAGAAGGGGTTATAGACCAATTAGTCAAAGATGGGAAAATAACTCAGGATAGAGCTGACACAATCAAAAAAGCCATTGAAGACAGAATAAATTCCTGGGATGGAACATGTCAATATGGTAAAGGTTCAGGTGCTGGCTTAGGTCTTGGATTTGGAAAAACAGGATTAGGAGCAGGTTTTGGTGCTAAAGGAGCACATAAAGGAGTAGGTTATAGGGGAGGAAACTTTGGACCAACTGTTCAGCAGTAGGGAAAAAAGGCAAGGGTTTAACCTTGCCTTTTTTCATAGGACTCTACAATAGGCTTTAACTTTAAAGTGAGATACGAAGCGATACTTGCCTTGATTAAATCGCCAGGTATAAAAGGAAGTGCCCCGACTAAAATGGCTTTTTTAAATGGCATTCCTGTAACAAAAGAGAGCTGAGTTACTCCTAAAATATAAACAAAAATTATTGCAAATAAGAGATAGCTTATAAAAATATTAATAAAATTTGCTTTTTTATTTTTTAAAGTCAAAGAAATTAAAAAAGCTGCAAAGGGCCAACTTAAAATATATCCTCCTGTAGGTCCTACTAAAACATTTAAACCTCCTGTAAGTCCAGAAAAGACAGGTATTCCAATTGCACCTAAAAGGTCAAAAATAAGAAGGCTTAAAAATGCTGATGTAGGATTTAAAAGTCCTCCAGCTAACATTACTGCAAAAGTCTGTCCTGTGATAGGTACTGGAGAAAAAGGTAAGGGTATTTTTACAAAACCCATTATAAAAGTAATAGCAGCAAAAAGAGAAGCTAAAATCATGTCTTTAGTTTTTATCATATTTTTCCTCCTCAATGTATTATTACAACAATTATTATATTTTTTTTAAAAAGAATTGTCAACTATTTTTGAATAATGGTTAACAATTTTTTAAAAAAGTAACCCTCTTAAATTTTTAAGAGGGCCAGTAGAATTTTAACTATCGCCATCATCAAATTTTAAATCTGCCATATCATAAGTGAATTCCGCTAAACGAACATTTATGAAAATCGGTATATCAGTTCGCATTGCTAAAGCTATCGCATCACTAGGTCTTGAGTCTAATTTTATAACTCTATCCCCTTGTTTTATATAAAGCTCTGCATAATAAGTGTCATCTTTTAAATCAGTAATTACAACTTTTTCAGGTTTTCCTCCAAGTTCTTCAATAGCAGATTTTAAAAGGTCAGGGGTTAAAGGGCGAGGCGGTGTAATTCCTTGAAGAGGGATAGCTATGTTTTGAGCTTCCAGTGGACCTATGACTATAGGCAAAACTTTCTTTTCCTCTTCATCTGTCAATAGGACGGAGAAATTTCCTTCCACGTCCATCGTAATTGCCTTAACACGAAATTTTAACATTTTTTACACCTCGATTTAAAACATCTTCTTATTATCATTATATCATACTTATGCGAATTTAATCTGATTGTTTTTACACAGTCCGAGAACTCGATATAAATTGGGAAATATTAGGTGAAAAATGCATTTTCGTTTCTAAAATCGACATTTTCGTTCCAAAATCAACAAATTTTATAAATTAAGTGATATAATATAAAAAATAGGTGAAAAGTATGTTAAATTTTGCTTTAAGTTAGTAAAAATAGTAGGCTTGATAAGATGTTTGCAAAATCCATAAAATTACAGAGAGTGAGAATTAATGAGGTGATGCCATATGAAAAAATTAATATTTGATGAAGTGCTTTATTCTCATAAAAGATGTTTAGAAATGGGACTTACACAGACTATAGATAATCCTTTGATATTTTTGGAAGAGCAGGAGTTGCGGTTAAAAATAAGAGAAAATAACGAACTTATAAATGTTTTTAGAAAAAACGTTAATAGTATTTTCAAGCAACTCAAAGAGAGATACGTGTTTTTATTAACCGATACTGATGGGTACCTTTTGGAAATGGTATATGAAAAGGAAATCTATAATAATCTTGATAAATCAGGATTTAAAATAGGAACTTCTTTTAAGGAAGAGAGCTGTGGTACAAATGCTATTTCATTAGCGATGAGACTGAACCAACTGGTTTATTTAAAACCTGAACAACATTATTGCAATATTTTTAAAAAGTGGTATTGCATTGCTATACCTCTTATTGTTGATGATGAGATAATAGGATATTTAGATTTATCAACAATAAAAGATAGTATGGTTGATGAAATGATGGTGGTTGTTGAATTATTAGCATATAAGATTGTTAGTGACTATGTAAGTATGGTTGGAAATAAAGTAAACAATAGTAAAGTTAAGCTTACAGAGGAACAGTTAGAGGTTCTAAAATTAGTTACGAAAGGATACAAAGATATCGCAATTGCAGAAGAACTTGGAATAAGCATAAATACCGTAAATTATCATAAAAGAAATATTTTCAGAAAATTAGATGTTCGGAGTACAAGAGAGGCAATTGCTAAAGCAATTCGAATGGGTTTAATAGAGTAAATTGTATTTATTACATTTTTCTCTGGTTTAAGTTAATGACAGATGTTTGTCTTGTTAGGAGAAGGATTTTTAACTATAACAGCATTACTTGATAAAGACTTAGTTTTGTACAATATACTTTACCTCCAGGGACTTCAGGGCCAACATTTATGTCTGTACAGCAAATACTCTAGTTGCATTTTTCTGTAGTTTTGATTAAAGGACGTAAAAACTACAGAAAAATGTAGTAGACAACGAAAAAAATTTTATGCTAAATTAAAGGTAGGATATAGAAATGGATGTGAGTTTAGGAAAAATCAATAAAGAAAAGGGAGTTTCTTACATATATCGCAAGTGATAAAAAATTTGCCATGCATGGCAGGTTAAAATAGATGAAAATCGGCCGATTTGAATTACAAGAGAAAGGAGAAAGTAGATGGAGGCTGTAATACCAATGAATGGATTTATGGAATTGGCAGAAGAGGATTTAATGGTTGTTGATGGCGGTGGACCAATGCTTGCTGCATATCCTGTTGATTGGAAAGGTTTATATAATGAGGTAGTTGGTGGGTTTCTAGGTGGAGCAGCTGGTGCTATAGCAACTGGTAATATAGAAAAAGCATTGGTATCAGGAATAGGGGGTGCAGTTGCTGGTGGAGTTAAATATTATGTTAAAAACCCATGGCCAACATACTTTTTCATGATATATTGAAGCTTTGCTTATAAAATTTTGTTAAAACTAAATATATCCATAACTATGTTATTTTAATTATATTAAAAAACTCCATGTAGTGAGAATAAGTATGAGGGTAATTACGTTAAATTCTCACTACATGGAGTTATCATTAAATAAATTAAAAATGTTAGTTGAAAAATATGTAAGTTTTTACTTAAAGATTCTTGCTTAAATTTTTTCTTGTTTTGTTTAGGATCTTTATAAATAAGATTTTATAAATAAGATTATGAGAGAAAATTTTTTATTTTGTTTAAGATACATTAAAATTTTTGATATTATTAAAGGGATAATAAAAAATAAGTTAAAAAGGGGAATAAAATACTATGAAAAATTTAAGTTATACAAATTCTTTTATTTTTGGTATGATTGTTGGGCTAGTTTCAGCTTTGTTAACAGAAAATATGAATTTTTATTCACGATTGATAGTGTCAATATTAGTTGGGTTAAGTATAGGTATTGTGTATAGAATTATATACAATTTTTATTGGAGGCAAAAAAAGTCAAAATAAAAAGTTAAGTCTATATAGTTAAAACTTGAATTCAGCAAGTGAATTTATAAAATACCCAAATAGAGCCATTTGAGGGCTAAATTAAGCGA
>NZ_AVAF01000012.1 GCF_000445185.1 Thermoanaerobacter sp. A7A | reverse complement strand
ATTTATAAACTTTAACTATTTGTCCTTCAGATATGCCCTCTAATTCTTTTTCGATGTAAACATATCCAAAGGATTTTGCAAAACGAGATATAAGTCCTGATTCATAATAAGTGGGATACGCAATTAATTTTCCTTCCACTTCTTTTATACTAACAGGTAAAAATTCTGCTCTACCCTCAGCCTTATGATAGTTTACGGCAAACCTGCACTCAACCGGATATTCTTCTCTTTCAAAATTCCTTATCCTGTCCAAATAGTGAATAACAAGGGTTTTAAATATTACCGCACAGGCCAGTGGATGCCCTGGAAGTCCAAATATGAATTTATCACCTACTTTTCCAACAATCGTAGGTTTCCCAGGTCGTATAGCAACTCCATGAATAAAAATATTCGAATTTTCAAATGAACTTATAACCCTGAGAGTTTCATCTTTGTTGCCGGCTGAACTGCCACCCGACATCAAAGCCAAATCGCATTCACTTATTGCCGCTTGCAATTTCTCTCTTAATTTTTCATAATCATCTTTAACAATGCCGTATAGAATAGGCTCTGCTCCTTCTTCAAGACACAGAGAGTATAACAGATAGCTATTTATGTCCCTGACCTGTCCTTTATTAATTTTCTCCTTAGGGTCCACTATCTCATCGCCTGTGGAAATAATTCCAACCTTTACTTTTTTATAAACCTCCACCTCTAATATTCCAAGACTTGATAAAACCCCTATTTCGTAGGGTCTCAATTTTGTGCCTTTTTTTAAAATGAGTTCACCTTTTTTTACATCTTCTCCAATTTCAATTATGTTTTGAAAGGGCGCAGCTGGTTTATTGACTAAAATAGTTTCATCATCAAGTTTTTCTGTGTATTCAATCATAACAACAGTATCGGCACTTTTAGGAAGCATACCCCCTGTTGGAACATACATGCACTCTCCTGGCATTATATCCAGGGTTGGTTCCGTTCCTATCTTGACTTCTCCAACAAGCTTTAAAATTGCAGGTAAACTCTCACTTGCTCCAAAAACATCACTCGAAATCACAGCATATCCATCAACGGTTGATTTTCTAAAATCGGGAACATTTTCCGGTGCATATATGTCTTCTGCCAGAATTCGCCCCAATGAGCTTAAAATATTGACTTTCTCTTTTCCAAGTTTAAAACTAATATTTTTTTCTATTATCTCCTTTGCCTCTTTTACTGTAACAAGTTTTAAAAGTTCCATTTTAATCGTCCTTTCTTGCACATTCTGAAGCTTCACCCTTTAAAATCTCAATTCCATGCTTAAGAGCAGGTAAAACAACATTTAAGTTTTCAACAGCCCCCTTAGGGCTTCCTGGAAGATTTATGATTAAAGTGCTCTTTCTAATTCCTGCAACAGCGCGGGATAGCATAGCATGTGGAGTTATTTCTAAAGACTTTGCCCTCATTGCTTCTGGAATTCCAGGAACCAATTTCTCAACCACAGCCATCGTTGCTTCTGGTGTTACGTCCCTCTTTGAAAATCCAGTTCCTCCATTTGTCAAAACAAGGTCAACTTTTAATTCATCACAAAATCTTACTAGTTCACGTTTTATATCTTCTATTTCATCTGGAACGATTCTTATTTCTTCAATAGAATATATCGCTGGATCTAAAACTTCTTTTATAGCAGATGATGTTGTGTCAATTCTCTCTCCTCTAAAACCCTTGTCACTAACAGTCAAAATAGCAACTTTAATCATTAATTTATCATCCCCTTTCTTGCTTTCCCCCACTAATTTATTTTTTTATCCTGCCTTCATTTATAATAAAAGTATAGTAATTAGTATTCCTTCTACTTGAAATAAAAAACTTTTTTCGCAAACTGCTTAAATAAGTATGGTATAGAGTAGAGACATATTGAGCAACCTTTGTATCCCGAAAAACTTTACTCCGGAAAAATCTCACGCACGAGTGGAGATTGTATGCGCAAAGTTTGGGTTTTACCTTGTGCAACAATGTGCCCATCCAAAAGAACCAGCGTGCGCTCAGTAAGATCGAGAAGGTCACGAAAATCATGACTAATAAGAAGCAGTGAAACCTTGTTTTTTGCCAGAATCTCCCGAAGAAGGGCCTTTAGTGGACTCCGTGAAGTAGCATCCACTGCTGCAAAAGGTTCATCAAGGAACAAAATTTCCGGTTCCATAGCAAACGCCCTTGCTAGCTGAAGACGTGCAAGTTCTCCCCCAGAAAGTGTATGTATCCGCTGAAAAGCAAGCTTTTCTAAATCAAAACACTTAAGCCACTCATATGCCCGCTTGGTTGCTTCTCGGGCAGAAAGTCCTCGCATGCGCAGGGGAATACTCACGTTTTGCAAAACACTCCCTGTGAGCGTCGTCGGTTGTTGAAAGACGATAGACATCTTTCGGCGAACAGTCACTGAAGACCGCCCGTCTCCCATAAAGCCAAGAACTGTAAGCCTCCCAGAAGACGGTGGAATTAGTAAGGATAAGACTTTAAGGAGCGTACTTTTTCCTGAACCATTGGGACCCGCAAGTCCCAAACGTTCCCCTTGATGCAAAACGAGGCTTATGTTTCGCAGGATAAAGCGTTCATTGCGCCGTACACTAATATCTTCGGCTATAATAACCGGCGTTTGATTCTCTATATCCCGAAAATCGGTAGCTTTGCGTTCAAACATATAATTCATACTCCTCTACCTCCTTTCTTTAATCTAATTATTTCTTGTTTTTCCCGCTTCTACTTTAAGTTTTGTTGATACTGAAGATGGGTAATAAAGGCAGTAATAGAAAACGATAAGGCAAGAAGTACAAAACTTATCGCTAACGCGCGGTCAAACTCACCCTTAGATACTTCAAGAACAATAGCGGTGGTAAGCGTGCGGGTTTCCCCAGCGATGTTCCCTCCTACCATCATTGCTGCTCCTACCTCCGAAATTGCACGTCCAAAACCGGCAATGATTGCTGTTAAAACTGAGCTACGAATTTCCCGAAGTAAAAGCCACATATATTGAAGAGGGTTCAACCCTAAAGAAAGAAAAAAATCGTGTAATTTAGCTTTTTTATCCGACGCAGCTGCAGCTACCAAAGCTATAATAATAGGCACGGTAAGAATTACTTCAGCAATGATGATGGCAGTAGGAGTATAAATCAGCTTTAGTCCTCCTAAAGGGCCGGTACGCCATAGCACAATAGCTACCCAAAGCCCCACAACTGTCGGTGGAAGTCCCATGCCGGTATTGGCTAAAGTCAGAAGAAAATCCCTGCCACGGAACGTGCTTACTCCAAGTGCAATCCCAAGTGGAAGGCCAATGGCTGAACTTATCCCTATAGCCCACGCAGCAATCCTAAGAGAAAGAAGAGTAATTTCTCTGATTTCTGGATCCCCATGAAAAAGAAATTTGAATGCTCCTTTCAGGCCTTCCCAAATAAGTTCCACTTTTATTCAACTCCTTATTCTACTTCCCCTTTTTGGGCATCGGGGAAAAAGAGCGGCACTCCGTATTTGTCTACCCCAAATTTGCCAATAAGTTCCTGCGTTCTGGGCGAAATCATAAACTCCACAAAAGCTTTGGCTCCATCGCTGTTTATGTGTTTCCCAGGATGTTTCTCGGGGTTAACCTGCATGACGTGATAAATATTAAGAAGACCCTTATCTCCTTCTCGAACAATGGTAAGATCTAATTTATCGCGGTATGCAAGGTATGTTCCCCGATCAGTTAGTGTATACGCCCGTTTTTCGTTAGCAATAAGGAGCGTTTGTCCCATTCCTGTGCCGCTTTCTATATACCACGACTTTCCCTTGGGATCAATCCCTGCTGCTTTCCATAAACTCAATTCCTTTTTGTGTGTACCCGAATCATCACCCCTCGAAACAAACGGTACACCTTTTTCAGCAATCGCCTGAAAGGCTGCTTCTACTGAAACCGCATTCTTAACTTGCGCTGGATCCTCTGAAGGACCAACCACAATGAAATCATTGTGCATTACCAACTGATAGTTTATAACATCCTTGTTGTCCACAAGTTCTTTCTCTGCCGCAGGAGCATGTGTAAGAAGAACATCTGCTTCCCCCCTTTTTCCCATCTCCAAAGCCTGTCCTGTCCCCACGGCAACCACTTTTACTTTGTATCCTGTTTCTTTCTCAAAGATCGGTAAAAGGTAATCCAAAAGCCCACTATCCTGCGTGCTTGTTGTTGTCGCCAAAATTACATCTCGATTACCTGGGGAAATCTTCTCTGAAGTTTTAGAACCTGTACAACCGTTCAGAGAAAATAAACTAAACAACAAAATAGAATATAAAAGGATCATCAAAAACTTCTTTGATATTCTTGCCATGGTATTCATCCTCCATCATCACTATTAGTTTTTGTTTAAACCTTACCCATTAAAACTGGAAAGATTCCATTCTTTAGCTTTTACCATTGAAATTAGTCCCTAACAAAGGTACAAAAAAATGCCTTCCGGAGAAGGCACTGCATCGTTTTCGCAAAGCAAGGACACAATTACTTTACCTTACGCATTCTTGCTTTGCATAAATGCAAATGCATTGCCTCTCCTTTCCAACACGGGAGGCATTGATGTTTCCATCAATACCCTATCGGCCTTTATCTCATAGGGCTCTTCGCCCCTTAGACATAAAGGCTCGGAGAGTTATTCTCCTTACTTTAATAATTTTTTTATCTCGATTAATTAGCTTCGTCAAGCGATCTTAGATACATAATTTTTGTCCACCCCAACATTATTTATAGTAAGAACACCAGCATTGGTTAAAAAGACTAATAACACTTCACATTACTCTTCCTGTCATAAGATCCTTAAGTCTGTGGTAATTATCCTAAACTAATAATTTCAATTCATCTATGCGTTTATGGTGCATTATTCATAATTATTTCTTATAATTAACTCAACCTTCTCAATTTCGTGGTTTTTCATGTCAAGTGCATCGATCATACCAAGAACTGTTTTTGATATAAATTCCTGTACAAATGGATTCATAGGTACCGGGTGACCATTTATTCTCAGAAGAGCCCTTTTTGGCTGGCTCTTACAGTTTATATCATCTGCAGCTCCCTGGACCTTTGCCATTGCAAAGTCCCTGCATGATTCAAAACCACACTTTTTACAGTTAAGCCCCTGCAGCAAACAGTAACTTCTGTTCTTTATGACTTCAATGAGTTCATCCAATTCTTCCTCCTTAAGGGAGAATGGATCCACCTTTCTTATCGTGAATTCATTTTCAGTGGAAGTAGAAATGTTTGCATGGGGCATCTCTTTAAAACCCTCGATAACCAGGAAATCGAAATCCCCAAGAAGCTGGATAGTACCTACAAGTTCATCAAGCACCATTTTCCTACCAAGAAGAAAAAAGGTTTCTTCTCCACTACCGACTACAAGCTCTGCCCCTGCTTCTCTGTGTTTACCAGTGTCTTTATCTGCAAAATCAAAGCCTGTATGGGTGTGTTTCAGGGTGGCAACCCTGTACCCCTCATCCACTAATTTTCTAACAATTTTTGTTACAAGAGTGGTTTTACCTGTATCTTTTGTTCCTATAACACCTATTATCTTCAATTTTAATACCTCCTAGGGTATTGACAGTTTGTCAGATATGCTTCCTCCTTTAAGGGCTATCAAACCTTACAACATTTGATACCAAAAGATTTGAGAAAATTTGAGAAAAAAGAAAGATTCCCTCCCCTTGGAGTCGAAGTTGGTAGTTGTCGAATGTCAGGCACATTAAGCCTCCTGAAGTAGATGTCGATGAATGTCCTGTATGCAGCACTCCTCCTCTCTTTTTGCGCAGTTTCGGCAAAGACCTTGAGGACTACCAGAAGCTACAACGTAAAGTGTATAAACATAAGTGGGCACCTGAAAAGCCCTCTCCTAAAAAATCATCATACTTATCGTTGCCCTTTCTGCGACTATGCTCTAAATCTGTAGAAAGCCACTTTTACTATTATAAAACATTCTCGCAAGTTCAGGTTTCTCACAGCTCTTCTACAAGCATTTGAAACCTCATATTACCTTCGGAAACAAGCCACCTTTAGCCCTCGCCGCGGGAACCCGCTTGATGTACCTTTGCAGGATCACTCTTAGGACCTACAATAACAACATTCAGAAAAAATACCCACCCCAACTATTGACAAAGAACCTTCATAAAAAAACTCCTTTCGTTTTAGTATGCGAAAGGAGAATAGCAGCCTTCCTATTCTCCTTTCCAGGCGGGAGGCAGCACCGTTTCCAGCACTACCCTATCGGCCTATAATCCATAGCTCTTGCCTTAGGATTATAGACTCGGAGAATAAGTAATAAAATATTAAGTTTATTTCGTCCTTTCGTTACAATAGTACACCAATTTCAAAGAACTATAATCTCATATTCTTGCTCAAAGGTATTTATAAATAACACCTTACGTCTTAATACTTCTCCTCTTCCTATCAAAACTTTTAGTGCTTCACTAACTTGAATGGAAGCAACAAGAGCAGGAGTGAACGAAGGATTGCCAAGTTCTTTTTCAATTCCCTTCCTCATTTCTTTTTTATACAAAAACTTAAGCGTCTTATCGCCAGGAAAAACTGTAGTAACCTGCCCATACCAGCCCGCAATAGCACCATGAACAAATGGAATGCCAAGCTCCTCGCAGATATCCTGTAAAGTAAGCTTTCCCTCAATATTATCAAGAGCATCGATTACAATATCATGTCCTTTTATGATATCTTTTCCATTTTCAAAATTAAATTCATCTACAATAGCATTTACAAAAACTTCTGGGTTGACAAGTTTCATTCTTTCCACCGCCATTAATGCTTTACTTTTACCCAATGAATTCATATCACTTAAAATCTGGCGGTTTAAATTCGTTTCCTCAAAAACATCCTTATCAACTGCAGTTATATATCCTATACCTAATCTACCAAGCATTTCAATAGCATACCCACCCAATCCTCCACATCCCAATACACAAACCCTGAAGTCCTTTAGTTTTTCATTTTCTTCCTTAGATAGCATATTCATATTTCTGCCGTATCTTCCCATAAAGACACTCCTTTCCCTCAACCACCACCAACAGGTGGAAAAAGGGAAATCACATCTCCATCACTAAGAGGATCATCAAGCTTCCCATCAAGTCCATTTACTAAAAATATTGCTACATCCTTTTCTTTTATGTTAAGTTTGTTTATTATAAACCTTCCGGTAATTCCTTCAAAGTAATCAAAATTTACTTCCTTTTGTCTTCCTTCTCTAAAGGTTGCAAATAATTTTACTTTAATCAATATATCACCCCTTCAATTAAGGACATATAGCAAACCTTCTACTCCAAAGGCAATCTGCACATGAAGGTTTTATAGCATAACAGTCATATTCGGAAGTTCTAACGAAATCACACCCATCAACGAGATCGCAATCGAGGCACGAAGGATATCTATTATTATAAACTCTCGCTCTAAAATTTTTATATTCATTGCTTTCATAAATATCATCTAAGCTTTTTTCCAATATATTTCCAAATGAGTGTTTAAAAACCTTCTTTTTTCTTCCGAAAACATACTCAGTAGTAGTATGGGAAAACCTATAGCACGGATAAACATATCCATCAGAGCCAACAACTACTGCTTCTTCCTCAATAAAATTACAATATCGTTCCGTTTTTAGTTCAATATTCGGCAGAGTAAGATTTATGCCTTTTCTAAACGAATGTATTCTTAGTCTTTCAAATAAATCCTTTAAAAATTTATTTTCATACCTCGTATATAATATTTTATCTTTATAATCTTCAGTTTGAGGAATGACATTTGAAATAATAACTTGGTATGCACTTACCGTCTCTGCTATATCCAATACACTAAAAATATCTTCTATATTATCTTTTGATGCAACAAATTGAATTACAACGTGCGGATATTCTTTATTATTCTTTCTTTTTATCAAATATATATCCTTCAAGTTCTCTAAAACTTCTTTTAAATTAAATCCTCTAATATCTTTATATTTATCCTCAAGTCCATCAATAGAAACAACGATTTTAATTTACATTATCAACAATAAGACTTTTTAACTTATCATCAAGAAGCGTTCCGTTAGTTGTAATTGTTAAATTAAAGCTTGAAAATAATGAGATAGCATCATATATAAGGGGTGAATACGTTGGTTCGCCAATGCCACCAAGGACGATTTCATTTAATTTTTTATTTACAACTTCACTATGTATCTTATATAGAACCTTTTTCTCCATATCCTTTGGTTTTTCAGCCCATGAGCGTCTATAACACATCTTGCAGTTTAAATTGCACTTATCTGTCAACTCAATGTATAATTTTTTGAAGCTCACATATTATCCTCCATGCTATTGATTTTTAATATATATACAAGGGCCCTAAAAGGCATTAGCCTTTTACGGGCCTTAATAATTTTTCAAATTCCCAATTTTTGTAAAGTTTCTTTCGTTGGATATCCATTATCGTCCCATCCTCTTACCTCATAATACTTTGGTAACAGTTCTGATAATTTATGAACATGTCCTTTAGATGGGCCTTCAGGAATAGGCTCTTCTAAAAGTCTCTTTGGCAGTTTATCCTCTTTTGGATCGATTCCTGCCTTCAAATTAAACAGCCTTTCTAATGTGTATATCCTTGAGCCTACCTCTAATAATGTTTCTGCAGTATAATCAGTTCCGCAAACTGCATTTACAAGGTCAACGTAATCTTGAGCACCAAGGGCAAAAGATGTAAATAGGCACAGTCCCAGCGAATCTATAACAGCAGTTAAATCTTGGAATGTTTTAACCCATTCAGCTTTTCCCTCAAGAGAAAATCTATCAAGCTTTTGAGGTATACCTAATATTTCAGGAGATATCATATATCCTCTTACATGACAACCACCTCTGTTAGAAGTCGCATATTCAAGTCCATGTCCTTGAGCTCCTCTTGGGTCGTAAGCGGGAAGTTCTTGTTTTTTAACTGACATCGAAAGTTCTGGCACACCATAGCTTTCGCAAAGTCTATATGAACCTTCTGCCATCTTATCTCCAAATCCTTCCCTTGCACCTATCTTTTTAACCCATCCAACAACAGCTTCTGCATCACCAAATTTTAAGGAATATCCATCTTTTTCTATTTCATCATCCTTTATATATCCCTTTTCATATAATTCCATAGCAGCTGCAATAGTAGCTCCAGTTGAAATAGTATCAAGACCATATTCATTGCACCAATAATTTGCTTCAGCTATAGCGTTTATATCATAAACCTCACAGTCTGCACCAAATGCCCAGAGAGTTTCGTATTCAGGACCTCCTACCTCACGGCCATCCTTTAATCTTATCCATCTTCCACAAGCTATTGGACACCCATAACAAGGATTCTTTCTCACAAGTATTTCCCTTGTCATAGTTTCTCCGCTTATTTTATCAGCATGTTCTGTATAGGCCCTTTGGAAATTAGCAACTGGAAAAATTCCGTGTTCATTGATTATATTGACAAGAACTGCCGTTCCATAAGTTGGTAGCCCTTCACCCGTAACTCCATTTTCGCGAAGCATCTTTGTTTTATTTCTAGCAACTTCTCTAACCTTCTCTTTATCGTATAATTTAATCCCTTTGGAACCCTTTACAACTATCGCCTTCACGTTCTTAGACCCCATAACAGCACCAACACCAGAACGTCCTGCTGCTCTATCATAGTCATTCATAACCGCTGCAATCCTAGAAAGCTTTTCACCCGCAGGTCCTATGCAAAGAACCTTTGATTTATCACCATATTCTTTTTTAAGTTCATCGGTTGTTTCAGAAACAAGCTTTCCCCATAGATGTGATGCATCTCTGATTTCAACTTTATCATCTTCAATTGCAACATAAACTGGGCTTTCTGCCTTTCCTTCAAAAATAATCATATCAAGCCCTGCTGCCTTTAATTCTGCACCAAAATATCCACCTGAATTTGAACATGCAATAGTTCCTGTTAACGGTGATTTAGTGATTACCATGTATCTTCCACCAGTTGGAACTGGTGTTCCTGTAAGTGGTCCTGTTGCAATTATTAACTTATTTTCTGGACTTAGGGGTTCAACATTTGGATCAACTTCATCCATAAATATCTTGCTTGCAAGCCCTCTTCCGCCTATGTATTTCTTTGCAAGTTCTAAATTAAGATCTTCAAATTTGAATTTCCTTTCTGTTAAGTTAACTCTCAATATCTTGCCGGCATACCCAAACACAAGAAACCACCCCC
>NZ_AVAF01000011.1 GCF_000445185.1 Thermoanaerobacter sp. A7A | reverse complement strand
TCTTGCAACCGGAATCGAAGCGCTGGACAAAAAGCTTTCTTGAGTATAGTCCAAATGTATTTATACTTCAGTCCCCTCCTAAAGTGAGTCTTGTAAAAGATATTAGCGGAAATGATATTGATACAATTGTGAAATTTGCAAGAAGTAAGTTTGATGTGATAATTTTTGACCTCCCGGATGAATTTAACGAAATTGTTAAGGCTGCGCTTGATAATGCTTCAAAAATAATTGTATTATCTCAAGGTACAAAAGGAGAATTGGCAAGGATGAAGGAGTTTCCTTATGAGTATCTAACACTTTTTATAAAGCCTGAAAAAGGGTTTGGAAAGTATGCAAAAATGCTTAATTTAAAATATGAAATTATTGATAATATTAAAAAAGAGATAGACAGAGTATATGATTTTATATTATTGTAGTAAAATGCAAGAAAAAAATTGCTTATTTTTTGTTCGGACTATTTTTTCTTATCTTCCTTAGCGGTCCGGATTTTTCATTTTCGCTTTGCTCAAAACAAAAATCCGAATTAATAGAACACCACCGCAGACGGCATACGCCGCAGCGGTCGTGCTTTTTTTATATTTTCGGGTCTTTTCTTGTAAGTATATTTAAAATTTGCCTCCCGCTTTTAAGATTATACGCCTGCTCTGTTTCCGGTTAAGGTGCCTTCGAGCATATCCTCCCTCGCTAGCGCTCGGTCCGGTATCCCTCGACTCCACCTTGACCTCCAATTCGCAGGCTGTTTTTCCTGTTTACTGCCGGGAGGCAAATTTGATTTTGAATTTTTAGGGAGGTGCTTGTAAGTGAGCATGAAAGAGATGAGAGACAAAGTTATGGAGTTTTTGAGGGAACATTTGGAGATTGATGAGTTTACTTTACAAGACTGTAATTTTATGCCGGGAGGTGTTTTTGTGAAGGATAGAGAGGGCAAAAGTATGCTGTTTTTTTACGACTTTAAAAAAGATAAAGTGGACTACTGGTTTGGAGATGAAAAATAATTAGAGAATTTTATAAAAAAATACTATCAAATGATTGTAAAATTATTTAAGATATGATAAAATATTAAATAAAAGGAGTATATGCTATGGCTCAAATTGAGGAAATTAAAAAATTCCTCGTAACCCTGTAGTTATAAAATTTTTATAGAAGAAGTGAAGGGTTCAGTTTTTTGGACCCATTTTTTGTTACTTTCCTTGTAGAACAACCTGTAGAAAGCACGATAGAAATGAATTCTACACCTTATTCTACACATCCCAGCGCCCACTCCTACCCTTTTTTCCTTGCCGCGCCTCACCCCGAGGCTTCCGCCTCGCCCTCGCTTTGCTTGGGTTTCGAAGCGAGACTCCGCCCTCTCATCATGCTCCGCTAACGCTCTGAGAGGGCGGAGTCTCGCTTCTCAAGGGTTCGGCGCGGCTTTTAATTTCGG
>NZ_AVAF01000010.1 GCF_000445185.1 Thermoanaerobacter sp. A7A | reverse complement strand
TATTAGCAAATTCTATTCCCTTTGTCAATACCCTCTTTTGTCCATTTATCCTAAAAGTTTTATTAATAAAATTTGACTTTGCGTGTATATACTATATCACAAATACATGTTCATGACAAGCCTTAAAAATATTTATTAAACTTAAATAACGACTATTTAGTGTATCTATCTTATTATTACATGTTAATCCTCATTTTTATGAGATTAAATTCGTGTAAATATTAGCAGGAAGTTTTAATTTATTAGGAATAAATTGATTGGAGGCACAAGGCCTCCACAAACTACTTTTTATTAGTAAGAACATTTTGTTGATTCTGCTGAGTTGCTTGTTGAGTAGCTTGAGACTGTTGATTGAGTTTGTTGTGGGTATTTATATAATTTAACCTATTAGTGAGCATAGTAACATGTCTCTGCATATCTTGTTGCATCTGTTGGAACATTTGTTTTGCAGCAGGGTCGTCTGTAGAGCTTGCAAACTGCGCATAAGTTCCAAGGGCAGCTTGCGCTGCTGCAATAGCCTTTTCCATATCGCTCTTGACAGTCATAAAAATCCTCCTTTTATTTGTTTTACATAAATTATTATTTCAAAAAGGAGGATTTTTAAACTATTTATTTTTGTTGCAACTTCAAACAATATACTGAAGAATTATCAAAAGAATAATCCCAGGGATGCCTAAAAAACCCGCAACAAGAGCAGTAACAGGATTTATAGCTATATATAAGCCGATGGATTTTCCTAACAAATTGATAATAAACAAAATCAATCCACCAATAATTCCATTTATTATAATTCTTAACAAAAATTTTCTTGGTACAACTAATAACCAACCTAAAAAGTAGAGGAGAAATAAGCCTATTAGATAAGCGATAATTATATTGTATTCAATGCTTATGTTCATATAAAAACCCCCTAAGAGTTTATACTGTTATATTTATACTTAGGGGAAGGACAAATTATGATAAAAGAGAGTTAAAATTATCAGAATTTATTCCCTCTTCTTTTGCTTTTTTCAATAAATATATGTACTTTCTCTTTAAACTCTCTAACCGATATATGGCATAATCTACTAAATCAGGGTCTGTGACACTTTGAAAATATATTTCTGCATCTTTCAATTCTTTTATCGTTTGTCTCACTTCATTTACTAATTGATAGTTCTCACTATTGTAGTCATATATATTTTTTGTTACCGCTATTTCTTTTAAATAATCAAAAAGCATTCCCATAATATACCTCCTCAACCGTATTATTTCCTAAAATACGGTTGAGTATACATCAAAGTACCACTTCTTTTAAAATTTCTAAAGATTCTTCGCTTACTTTATTATCTTTCACCGATTTTGCAATAATGTCTATCGCTTGCTTCGGTTCAAGTCCCTTTCTATAAGGCCTGTCTTCTGTCAATGCTTGATACATGTCACAAACCGCCACATGTCTATCAATCTCTCCAATTTCATCACCTTTTAATCCCTCAGGATACCCGCTTCCATCTAATTTCTCGTGATGATTTGCTGCCCATTCTGCTATATCATCTATTCCTCCTATTTCTTTGAGTATTTCTTTAGTATAATAGGTATGAGATTTTATAACCATAAACTCCTCTTCAGTAAGCTTGTCCGGTTTGTCAAGAATAGAATTAGGTATAGCTAGCTTTCCAAGGTCATGTAGCAATCCCGCAATTTTTATTTTCCTGGTCACTTCTTCATCATAGCCTATCACTTTGGCCATATTATATGCCAAGTTTGAAATACCTCTTGAATGGTTATATGTAAATCGGCTTCTATTATCGATAATCTGCGCGAAAGTTTCTGCTATATCCTCTAATTCATTAATTCCTATTGAAACCATGTCCTTAGGTTCAATCCTTTTTAATATAGTTTTTATATCAAAAAATTTATAATCAAGCCAAAATTTTTCTTGTCTTGTAAGATCAAGTAATGCATTTGCAATCACAGGATTAAACGTCTTGCCAGCACCACTTTTTATATATTCTTTGATATTATTCCGAATACTATACTCGCTTTCTTTCCCAGCCAATGAGGTGTACCGTATATCAAATTGATCAGATATAAAAACAATTTGAGCTCCTAAAGGAATAGAATCGCCGTTTAGCTTAAAATGTCCGCTTCCATCGTAATTTTCATGATGATATCTTATAATATCCGAAAAATTTTCTCCAAAGGGCAACTTCTTTACAATCTCACTTCCTCTTTCACTGTGTTTCCACCATTCATCTGTGTCAAAGTCTTCGTATATATCCCCTTTCCCTATATCATGTAAAAAAGCAGAATAGTATACTTTTTTTGATTCTTCTTCGTTTAAATTTAACATCTCAGAAATCCTTAAAGAAATATAAGCCACCCTTCTTGCATGTCCCATGTTTTTATACTCTTGGACGTCAAGGGCCAAAGATAAAGCGGACAGCAAATTATTATAATTTAAGTTCACATTTTATTCCTCCTAATTGATATTTATTTTCTACTGATATATATTATACACCAATCAAATCAATTTTCCCATATAATTTCCGAGATAATATCCCAATACTCCTCCTATTAGTCCAAATATAATTGTTAAGGACATATATATAAATGCATGAAAATATTTTTTATTCTTGATTAAGTCTACTGTCTCATGGGAAAAAGTTGAGTATGTTGTAAAAGCACCTAGAAATCCCGTTGTCAGAAAAAGTTTAACATCATAGCTTAAATTTACATTTATTTTAGGACTTGATAAAAAGTTTAATAAAAACGCACCTAATACATTTATAATAAAAGTTTCAATAGGAATAACTATCTCTCGGTTTTCCTTTATATGCCGCGATATTTCATATCTCAATATTGTTCCAAAAATTCCTCCAATTCCCACATACAGTATACTTGTTATCTTCCTTCTTCCGCTCCTTTAGTAAGTCAAAAGTTTTGTCAGCAAATTCAAATCCTAAATAAGACATCAAAAGGCCACCAAATATTGATAAAATTATATAACTTAGAGCAATATAATCTTTCCCTGCTTTTAATAAATTTATTGTTTCCATACTAAAAGTAGAAAATGTTGTAAAAGCCCCAATAAATCCTGTTGTTATCGCTAACCTCAAATTAGTATTTACCTCGTACTCATCCATAGTAAAATTAGCGATAAAACTTAACAAAAACGAACCTAAAATATTTATCATAAAAGTTTCAAAGGGAAATATAGTGTGATACATTTTTGTAAAGTAAATTGTTATTAAATATCTTAGTACTGCTCCAAAAAATCCTCCAATTCCTATATAGATGTACTCCATGAAAATCCCCTTTCTGTTTACATTTTTAGGCAATAAAAAACCCCTATTAGGCCTTCTATCATCCTAATAGGAGCCATTAGCGTTTCCGCATTTATGGCGAGCTCCATCGCCTTATGGTATTCATCACAAATTTATTATAAATTTATTATAATAAACTACAAATGAAAATGCAATACCTTTTACAATTCTCTTCTACCTTCAAGAGCCCTTGAAAGAGTTACAACATCGGTGTATTCCAGGTCACCGCCTACCGGCACCCCATGAGCAATCCTTGTGACTTTTATTCCTAACGGCTTTAATAGCTTAGCAATGTACATTGCCGTCGCTTCTCCTTCTATGTCAGGATTTGTAGCAAGTATGACTTCTTTTATATTTCCATTTTTAACCCTGTCTAAAAGTTCTTTAATTTTTATATCTTCAGGACCAACGCCTTCTATCGGAGAAATAACACCATGGAGTACATGATACACTCCTTTATATTCTCGTATTTTCTCCATTGCGACAACATCCATAGGATGAGAAACAACACATATAAGAGAATGATCTCTTTCTTTATTACTGCATATATTACAAACCTCTGTATCAGTTATGTTATAACAAATTCTACAATACTTTATCTTTTCTTTTGCATCAATAATCGCTTGAGATAAGCTTTTTACCTCTTCTAAAGGCATGTTTATTATGAAAAAACCAAGCCTTTGTGCTGTTTTAGGACCTATACCGGGCAACTTTGACAGTTCTTCTATAAGCTTTGCTAAAGATGCAGAATAATAATTCATTTTTTCACCTCAAAACAGTCCAGGAATGTTTAGTCCTCCAGTTATCTTTGCCATTTCAGAAGCAATCATTTCTTCTGCATTTCTCAAAGCTTGATTAACCGCAGCCAATACAAGGTCTTCCAGCATTTCTACATCCTCTTTATCCACCACATCAGGGCTTATTTCAATACTGACAAGCTCTTTTCTGCCATTAGCCACTACTTTTACCATCCCACCACCGGCAGTAGCTTCTACAGTTTTTTGCACTAATTCCTCTTGCACTCTTTTCATTTCTTCCTGCATCTGTTGGGCTTGTTTAATCATGTTATTTATATTAAACCCGCCCGGAAATCCTCCTTTTGCCATAACAGTATAACCTCCTAAATTTTTATTCTAAAAATATTTATATGCTTTTTTGAATTATTTGTGAAAATTATTATATTATCTCTATATCTTCGCCAAAAAGCTCTTTAACTTGCTGCACAAGTAATTCTTCTTCATTTTTCCTTAACTCAAACTTCAAAGGGATTGCTTTCCCAACTAGTTTTTTTAATATTTCTTCAATAAAACTCTTGTTTTCCGCTTTGCTTAATTCTTCCTTTAATAAAGCATACTCTTCAGGATATTCTACCACAATTATTCCTTTTTTTAAATAAGGAGTCCCTTTTTCTATAAAGGCATACAAAGCTATTCTTTCTTTTTTTATCATTTCTTTTACTTCAGCCCACACCTTTTCTAGATCTATATCCTCTTGCTGTACTATTTGCGATATCACGTTTTCTTCTTTTTCTTCTTCTGGCAAATTTATTTTTTTATTTTTCTCTCCTTTTTCTTCCTTCAAAAAAAATTGTCCTTTTTCTAATTTGTCTTCTATTTGTTCTACTCTTGTTAACAAACTCATCATATCGTAAGAAATTTCCGGCTTTATCAACCTCAAAATAGTTACTTCTAAGAGGGTTAACGGAGATATAGCATATCTAACTTCTTTTTGTAGATTTGTAAATTTTTCTAAAGCGTTAGTCAAAAAAGCTGTACCAAATTTTTGCACTCTTTCTTTTATAGTTTCTACATCGCTATACAAAATTTCTTTTAACTCTTCTCCTCCTGTTTTGTAAAGCACCATATCTCTTAAAATATAAGTTAAGGACTTTAAAAAATTTCCCACGTCTATTCCATAAGACAAAATTTTATCTAATTGTTTCAATGAAGCTGCTACATCTCTAGCATTCATGTGATCTAAAAGTGAAAATAACATTTCATCATTAGCTACACCTAACATTTCGCATACATCTTCATAGGTTATAAGGCCTTCTTTGTAAGAACCACATTGTTCTAGTAGACTTATTGCATCTCTCATAGAACCATTGCCATAGAGAGCAATAGTTTTAAGGCCCTTCTCTTCGATTTTTATTCCACTGTCATTGCAAATTCTATCGAGATTTTGAGCGATTAACCGGGTAGGTATTCTTTTGAAGTCAAACCTTTGACAGCGGGATAAAATTGTATCAGGCAATTTATCCGGTTCAGTAGTAGCAAGAATAAAAATCACATGAGGAGGAGGTTCTTCCAACGTTTTTAAAAGAGCATTAAAAGCCCCCGTAGAAAGCATATGCACTTCATCAATTATATATACTTTGTACTTAGCTTGAGAAGGAGCGTAAATTACAGACTCTCTCAATTCTCTTACATCATTTACACTGTTATTAGATGCAGCATCAATCTCTAAAACATCCATCGTAGTATTGTTATTTATAGCTTGACAAATCTCACAAGAATTACAAGGCTCTCCATCTGTATTATTTAAACAATTAACTGCTTTTGCAAAAATCTTAGCTATACTGGTTTTCCCTGTTCCTCTTGTGCCTGTAAAGAGATAAGCATGTCCTATCTTATTAAGCTTTATTTGATTTTTTAAAGTTTTTACAATATGCTCTTGCCCCACCACCTCTTTAAAGCTTTTGGGCCTGTACTTTCTATATAAAGACTGATACATACTTTAACACCTCGTTATATTCAATTGTAACAAAAAAAAAGAGATATTTCTATATCTTTTAAGAAGCATTTGAAAAAACTTGATTTTTTATCTCTTCTAGTCTGTGTTTTTCATTCATGTAAAGAGAAATAAAGGTATCTACCACTTCAGGATGGAATTGTGTTCCTTTATATTTTAAAAACTCATTTATAGCTTCTTCAACATTCATTCCTTTTCTGTAAGACCTATCTGAAGTCATGGCATCAAATGCATCTGCCACACCGAGAATTGCTGCCTCTATAGGAATTTCTTCCCCTTTTAACCCATAAGGATAACCTTTCCCATCATATCGCTCATGATGCTTTGAAACAGCCTCTAATATCTCTTCTGGCAGATCAATAGGCATTAAAATTCTTCTTGATATTTCTGGATGACTTTTAATTACCTTATATTCTTCATCTGTAAGTTTTCCCATCTTCAAAAGAATCGCATCTGAAATACCTATCTTTCCTATATCATGTAATATCCCAGCAATTCTAAGTTGTTCTACTTTTTCTCTTGAAAGTCCCATATATTCTCCTATCAAAGCCGCATATTGAGATACTCTCATAGAATGTCCTTTCGTATATAAATCCTTTGCTTCCATTGCATAAGCTAAAGCTTCTATAGTCTTTATAAATAACTTCTTGATTTCGTCATAAAGCTTGGAATTTTCAATTGCAACAGAGACTGCACTCGCAATCGACCTCAACAAACTCATGTTTTTTACTGTCTTGGTAGAAGTCCATACAGTCAATATTCCAATCGTTTCATTCCTGGAGACTAAAGGCACAATAACGACAGAAAAGACTTCTTTAGCAACAAAAATAGAGGTTAAATTATTATCATGTGGGAACTCCTCAACACCTTTTATTTTTATTTCTTTCAAATTCACTAAATCATTAATATCTTGTTGTGGTAATATTATTTCACTTGAGATAGGATAATCTTTAAGCTCCCCGCCTTTTGTAAGTAAAATAAATTTTTGTGACTTTTTATCATGCTCTCTTATGGTACAGAGAGGTGAATTGAGTATATTTGCTACTTTTTCCACAATATTATTTAACACTTCCTTCATGTCACTTCCCGATGTTAAAAGTCTTCCTACATCGCTTATGGCCAATATTTCATTGTTTTTTTCAACTATTTGCTGTTTAACATGATAGATCTCTGTAATATCCCTGGAAATACCTTGTATGCCTACCACATCTCCCTCAACTTTAAGCCTTTTTACATGAGTTTCTGTTATGACCAGCAAACCTTCTTTACTTTTAAAATTAATCTCCGAAAAATTGATTTTTCCTGCCATCATGTCTTTTAATGTCTCTTTACTTTCTTCATCCACAATTTCCAAGAGACTTTTCCCTATTAACTCCGGAGGTGTATAATTCAAATATCTTACAACTCTTGAATTGACAAATTCAATAATAAAATTTTTGTCTGTCACCCACAAAATATCTAGAATATTATCAACTAACAATCTATATTTTCTTTCAGAAATTTCTAGCTCATGAGCTAAAACTTCTAATTGCTCATATGAAGCTTCCAACTCTGCATTAAATTCTTGTAATTCTTCGTTTTGGCGCATTAAATTCTCAGTTTGTTCTTTTAGTTTCATGTAACTTTGTGATAACTCCATTGCCATAGAATTGAAATTTTTTGATAGTTCTATAAATTCTTTTGAATCGGTAACATTTATGCGAAAACTAAAATCCCCTTGAGCTATTCTTTTTACACCTTCATTTAATTTCTCAAGGGGCTGAGATAGCTTTTTAGACAAAATAACAGATAGCCCCGTTAAAATTAATAAAATTATGCCACCGATAAAAATTTTATTTTCAAATCCTGATAAAAAATGCGCAACAGACAATGTGTACACAGTTATCGATAAACCAAATAAAACAAAGAATAGCTTTTTATTATAATCACTTAACATAAAATCCCCCAACTTTCTTCTTTTGTAGAAAACGACTTCTCTATGTTATTTCGGATAAACCTATAAAAACTTAAATGGAAACTTTTAAGAAGGGTTATGTAAAAACATATGGGTTCTAGAATAAACGTTGGAGTAGGCAAAAATCACCCATAAAAAAATAGCGCACTTATTCTGAATGCCTCCCACAAAAATAGACTCAGAATAAGTGCATCCCAATCATCACAAAATTTCTAAAAGCTGAAGATATGATTTTTGAGAACATAATAGGCAAAGGACAAATAAAAAATAAAAGGCCGTACACCCAGCTTCGACCTGCCACCATAAGCGTTACATAAGCAGTTAGCTCCACTCAAGCGCCCCTGCGGCACACGGAAGTGTTTGCTTACCGCTGCTTCCTTCCGGACCTGACGGGGTTCGCAAATTTCCGTTGCGCAGGACTCAAGTATCAACGCCACTTACTTATGCCAGACCTTACAATGGTCAGGCCTCAGCCTGGGAATTCGACCCTGCTATAGCGGGTTGCAGGTTATAGGGCACCGCTACCTCCCCATCTAGTACGGCCAAGAATTACCTTTTTCATGGCGGAGAGAGAGGGATTCGAACCCTCGGTACCCCTTTTAAAGGGTACACACGATTTCCAGTCGTGCACCTTCGTCCACTCGGTCATCTCTCCACGTTTTACTGGACTTCAACCCATGTAATTACTCCACCTTTTTATTCAATTTTCATGGCGGAGAGAGTGAGATTCGAACTCACGAGGCGAAAAATTCGCCCACTCGCTTTCGAGGCGAGCGCTTTCGACCACTCAGCCATCTCTCCGCACTTATCCCCTTAAATTTTCAAAGAAATCTTTTAAAAGAGTTTTGCATTCCTCTTCCATTATTCCAAAATACACTTCTGTTTTACTTCCTAAATAGCTGTTATTTAAAATATCAACTACTGTACCTGCAGCACCTGTTCTTTCACTTTCCGCTCCTATATATACCCTCTTTATGCGGGATTCTAAAATAGCTCCAGCGCACATAGGGCAAGGCTCTAAAGTCACATACATGCTACAGTCATCAAGTCTCCAACTGCCAAGAGTTTTACAAGCTTCTTTTATCGCTAATATTTCCGCATGAGCTGTTGCATCATTTGATGATTCTTTTTGATTGAATCCTTTCCCAATTATTTGTCCATCTTTTACAATAACAGCTCCAACAGGTACTTCTCCAAGTTGGTAACTTTTCTTCGCCTCTAAAATAGCAGCTTCCATGAATCTATTAATCATACAATCCACCGTAAATATGCATGCCCACAAAATAAACCTGTGGCTTTTTATTTGTACTCTGCATAAAGGTATTTTATCAGAGAATTATTTAAGTGTCAAGTATACTCCTACTTGAATTTATTTAGATCACAAACAATACAATATAATACACTATCAAAAGTATTGCACCTAGAGGAACAGCAGTTCGTGCCCATTCTGTACTTTTTATTTTTAATTTTCCCGCTGAAATGATGTTTGGAATATTACCTGGAATTAACATCCCTCCACTAATAAGCATTCCCATTAAAATAGCTCTTATCTGTTCCGGCGTCATTGATGGAGAAATTTCTGCTGCTGCTAGCGTAGCATTATCAACAATTGCGGAAATTGTATTTACCCAGTATAAAAGCTCACTTTTCATTTTAACAATATATAAATCAATTATAGGCTTAAAACCTGTTCCAA
The DNA here is from genome assembly GCF_000445185.1 of Thermoanaerobacter sp. A7A. GTDB lineage: Bacteria > Bacillota > Thermoanaerobacteria > Thermoanaerobacterales > Thermoanaerobacteraceae > Thermoanaerobacter. The sequence continues at coordinate 41,538 of NZ_AVAF01000010.1, read as the reverse complement.
GTAGCTCTAATGCAAAAATAAAGACGAATACTTTAAAAGCTCTAATGAATACTTCTTTTATATTCTCATCTGCCTCAACATCTTCTGTAGGCTCACCTATCCCACTTTCTCTTTTTGCAAAAAATGTTCCTATTAATCCAAGAGCTAAAATTGCAATTATTATATCAATACCTATTAATCGTGCAAGATAAAAGAAGTCCGCATGTAACTTGGATACAACAATAGTAGCCAGTGGCTCTCCTACAGGCGTTAAAACAGCACCAAGGCCTATGGAGAAACAAGCAATGACAATCAAATTTACTTTGTTTTTTCTAGTAAGAGGCAAGTAGTTTACGACTTCAACCAAAACCAAAGAGGCAATTATTGCTGTAATAATGCTTGACATGAGCCCAAGTACCACGATTATAATGAATGCGAAAAGCCTCAAAGATATTTTATCTGCAACTTTTTCAACACCTATTTTCAATTTTTCTTTTAACAATGTAAAAATTAACCCTGCAATCAAAACTGCCAAAGTAATATAGTAAATGAGTGGATTTTTGAAAATATGGAAAAACAATTCTGCACTAAATTGTTTTGACACAATTACAGATATAATTCCCATTGTAAATAAAAAATATTCCAAATTGTGTTCTACTTGCTTTACCACAAATGGCAATAACAGAATAAGTACTAAAATTACAACTAATGCTGTTACCATATATTATACCTCCTACTTTTGCATATGTTTATCAATATAATCACAATGAATAATTTTTATCCTAATATTTTCTTGGCTTTCCCAGTATTATACCCTATATCATCTCCCAAAGATTCATCCGGCATAAGCTTAAATTTTTGCTTTATATGCTCTACCTCTTCCTTTGCACTCATCGATTTTACTGTCTTTACTTTGTATATATAATGTCTTGACATCTTTAATGAGTTAGTTGGACAAACATCTACGCAAAATCCACAAAAACTACACCTTCCATAATCAACAACTGGTTTTTTAATAGCTCTGCCTTGCTCATTTTCGCCAATAACTTTCATTTCTATAGCATCGAAAGGACATATTCTCTGGCACATTCCACATCCAATACATTTGTTTAAATCATTGGTATGAAGCCCTCTATAAATAGGCGATACGCCATCTTTTGGAAACACTTTCAAAATTTCTTTGGGATATTTTACTGTTATAGGTTTTTTAAATAAATTTTTAAGATTAGTAAGCGGGGAATATACACTCTTATCTCCCAGTGACATATCGTTACTTCCCTCCTATTTATCTATATCAGGCGGACAAATTGCAAGTGATGCCATCCACGCAGCTACATCATCTATTTTCATTTTGGGAAGATGTTTTTGCGCAAGCAGTAATCCTGCAGGAAGAGAAGGACCTCTAACCGCAACTCTGTATGGCTTCATTCCGCCGTCTGACACTACATAATATCCAAACTCTCCCTTTGACGATTCAACTTTTGCATATGCTTCTCCTTTTGGCACTTTAAGTGCCGAAAGATTTCCAAGATTTAGTCTAATCTCTCCTTCTGGCATGGTCTTAAGTGCCCGCCTTATAAGATTAATCGTTTCTTCAAACTCCAATCTTATTTGAATAGCCCTAGTTAATGCATCTCCACCTTCTTGTGTTATTACTCTAACGTCAAGGTAGGGGTAAGCTGCATATGGATCATCAACTCTTACATCATAGGGGTTACCTGATGCTCTAAGATTCGGGCCAGTAAGCCCATATTTTACTGCATCTTCTTTAGAGACATAACCTAATCCTTTTAATCTTTTGTGGATTATAGGATTTTCAAACAGTAATTTATCATATTCAATTAGCCTTTTTTCTAAATGGTCCAATACTTTATATAGTCTTTCTACAAAACCATCAGCCAAATCATTTCTAACGCCTCCTGGTATGCTAAACATGTGGTATACTCTTGCTCCTGTTAACCATTCGAATAAATCAAGTATTAAGTCCCTATCGGCGGTCATAATGTTCATAGCCGTATATAGACCTACAGCTGCAGCAAGGGCACCCATTCCCATTAAGAAAGAAGACAGCCTGCTCATTTCAAGAGTGATTGTTCTTAAAAATTTTGCTCTATCTGGGATGTCAACCCTTAGTATCTTTTCAATGGCTGTACAATAGGCTACTTCATTGGGGTCTGGATCAGCAACACATATTCTAGGAACAAGTGCTATATTTTGAACCCACAGCTTCTGTTCCATTAATTTTTCAAATCCTCTATGCAAATGTCCTGCATTGGGTCTAACTTTAACTATTTCTGTCCCTATCATTTCAAGTACATAGCCAAAATTACCATGCATTCCTGGATGATTAGGACCAAAAAAAAGCTCGTATACAGTTAAATTGTCTTTTTCAGCTATTTTGCTCAACATATATGATGGTGAATCCATCATATATCACCTCCTTATCTCGGCACCAAACAATCTTACAGAAAACTCTTTTGTATCAAAATCTTTTCTAAGCGGCGGTATATCTACCCAATTTTCCAAGAACAAAGGAGATAAATCTTTGTTTCCCTCAAAAATTATCCCAAAAAACTCGTGTATTTCTTGCTCATAAAACTGCGCTTGTTCCCAAAGATTTACTATCGTTGGTATAACAGGATTATTTCTGCTTATTCTTACTTTGTTTAAAACATGAATTTTATGAGTGTAAGACCAAACATGATAAACAAGTTCAAATTCACCTTCATCTATAAAATCAACTGCATTTATAAATGATAGATGATCAAAACCTATTGACCTTAAAAATACCAAATGGTTTAAGAGGTTATCTTTTTTAATATTTACACTTATTTGATTTGGATAAAGGTCTAAAACCTCTACTCCTTTTTGATTTAAAAGTTCTATTATGCTTTCTTTATCAAGTTTCATAATTCCCCTCCTTTTCTTGATAAATTGACTCTGTTTCGCTGCTTCCTAATATTGGGGCTGTTTTCCTTAAAACTCTATCCTGGTTCTTTTTATAGTATTCATAGTTTTCTTTGTATTTTTTGTACGCTCCTCCCTCGCCAGACTGTATCATTTCCATTAGCGTTTGCAATGCATCTATAACTGCTTCTGGCCTAGGCATACAGCCCGATACAGTAATATCAACAGGAATATATTCCGCAAGATTTGTTATGGTGTTATAAGAATCCCAGTAAATTCCTCCATTTACTGTACACGAACCAAATGCTAAAACCCATTTGGGTTCTGGCATTTGTTCATAAATCTTTATAATCCTCTTTAATGTCTTCAACGAAACATATCCTGTTACTAAAAGGACATCTGCCTGTCTTGGCGTCGCCATTGGCACTATGCCAAATCTTTCAATATCCCACCTGGATGTCATTGAAGGCGGCAGTTCCACTGCTCCGCAACCTGTACAGTAATGAAGCATCCATATAGATCTTTTTCTAAAAAAATCTATCAAATTATCAATATAGCTTCTTTTATCATTAGCCTTTAAATCTTCCATTCAAATTGCCCCCTTCTATTATCTTACAATAATATTATCGCAAGCTGGACAACTGCAATGCTCATGGGAACAGTCCAGAGAAATTTAACTGCCTGCTCTATTCTAAATCTCGGGAATACGGCCTCAATAAGTATAGTAATTAAATATATTTCAAATTGTTTTAATACAAAAGTAAATACATTTGAAGCACCGCCCATAAATAAATTTACCATTATCCCTGTTTCAACAAAAATTGAAACTGCATGTGTCAAAAATGCAAGTCCCAGGTACTTACCACCAAGCTCCACCATAGGTCCTGAAGCTATCTCAGCAGGTGCTACCATTGCATCAAATGGTTTTTCTCCCATTATCGCTTGTAATGCAATTTCAGCTGCTAAAAATCCAAGCGGAAATTTAACCATATTCCAATTCAATATTCCACCTGCCTGACTTTGCGCAATAAGCTCAAGAGAAGAAGTCCCATTAAAAATTATTAATCCTAACATTACTGTAAAAAACGGAATTTCATATCCCAGCATCATTGTAAGTGCACGAGATACGCCAATTGTTGCATTGGGATTTCCACTGGCTGCAGCTGCCATCGCCATTCCAAGATGTCCAATGGCCATGAGGTAAATTATTAGAATTAGATTAGAACTAGTCTTTATAGCCATATGTCCAGCTACTGGAACAAATAGCATAGTTGACAGTAGTCCCGCAAGCGACATTATCATTCCAAGGTCCATCACAAAATTGTGTGTTATGGACTTTCTGGCAAAGAGTTTTCCTACATCTAAAAATGCCTGATAAAATGGTGGACCTAATCTCAGCTGAATTCTTGCAATAATCTTCCTCCCTATACCCATAAATAAGAGTCCAATAAATATTGCAAACAAGCTATAACCAAAAACTCTTATAGCTGCTATCATAAAATCCAACCCCCTAGTATAAATAAGAGAACACCAATGCTAAAAAGCAACACTGCTCCTTCTCCTCTTTTATATAGCCCTTGAATGGTTGGGCTTATATATTCAAAATTTTTACCTATACTTGAAAAAAATCTATCTATTGAAATTCTTTCAAAAAGCGGGTCAAACATCTCCTTAAATGGTTGGTAAAATGAATAAGAATAGTTAAACTTGTCTGCATCAACTCCCCATTCTATTGGGTTCTCTCCTGCTGTGTAATTATCATGCTGTGGTATAGTTTCGGATTTGTTTCCAAACAAATACATCAAAGCTGCAACTACAATACCCATAGCAAACATGTAAAATACTATTTTTAAATCTATCGTCGCATTTTTAAAAGACGAACTAAGAGTAGTCCAAGTAGCGATATCAACTTTATACCCTAATGCATCCAGTGCAATAGTTAATGGTTTCATCACAACCCCTGGTACCACACCAATTAGAAGCATCAAGCCCATCATTATAATCATGGGTATTGACATTGTATATGGTACCTCTTTTACATCCTTATATCTTTCGGGAAGTTGTCCTAAAAATATAGAAACAAGTGCCCTAAATAAATACATAAACGCTCCGGTTGATGCAAATACCATGGATATTACAAGAACAACCATCTTCTTCTCCATAAGCGCTTGTATTATCATCCACTTTGAGCCAAAGCCATTAAGCGGTGGTATTCCTGCTGCTGCTATTATTCCAAAAAGAAATGTCAAAAAAGTAATAGGCATTTTATATACAAGTCCACCTAATTTGTGCATCTCACTCTCACCCGTCCTATACACTACAGCAGCAAGAGATAAAAATATCGCAGCTTTTAAAACAATATGATTAACAACATGGAAAAGCGAACCTTCAAAACCTACTATACTCATAGATGCGAAACCTAAAAGTATATATCCCATGTTTGCCACAGAGGAATACGCAAATAATTTTTTCATATCAGTCTGAAACATAGCAAGTAAAGTCCCTACAACAGCACTAAGCGCTCCAAGATAACCAATAAAATATTGCATCCAATTACCTGCATTAAATATCTTAGGAAGTTGTAAATTTCCAATTACAGGAACTATGAATATTGCCATAGGATAAATGCCATATTTTATCATTACTGAAGACATAAACGCAATGTAATCTTCAGGACCTACAGCATATACTTTTGAAGGCCACATGTAAAATGGAAATATTGCCGATTTTATGAAGAATGCCATAATAAACAAAAGTAATATTGTTGTAAAAACACCTTCTGCCAAATTAAACAGCTGGATCAATCTATAAGCAGAAGTAATAATAATAAAAGTTTTAGTATATGCACCAAGCAGTAATATTGCAATTAACATGGAAGACCCACCAAGAAGAGAAAGAGCCAAGTAATATTTTGCACCATCTAATGCTTTAGTATTTCCATTGGTTATTGCGAAAAAAGATGTCCATCCCATAAGTTCCCACATCATAAAAAATGTTATCCAATCTGCTGCATAGAATATTCCAAGATTAGCAAATATAATTAGCATCCATATAGGAGCTACATTTCCTTTAGAGTTTGTATTAAATCCTATAGAAAATATAGCAATTACTAAGGTAACAACAGCCGAGAAAAAGGCAAAATACCATCCTAAAGGATTATTTGAAAGTCCTAAACTTAGTTTTGCACCAAATATTTGGTAATCAGTGTTTAATATATAAGTTAAATCCCACTTTCCATACAATGAGTAAAGTTTATATAATATATAGCCATTAGAAATCAGAAAAAGAAACCATACGAGCCGCTTGTTTTTTATAAAAATATCCGATATAAATGCTGTTATAAGAGGAACCAGTAAAATTTCTACCATATTCTCACCCTCACTTTAAAGGCAAAATTACTTGTATATATTTTTCTGGTGTATTCTGTATTTCATTTATCATCGTCCATATTATATTTTCAATTGAATTTGGATATATCCCTATAATCAAAATAACCGCCGCTAAAATTATTGGTAGCACGCAATTAATCCTTGATAATTTAGTGTCTTGAATATTTCCATCACTAAAAAATGTATGAGATATTCTAAGATAATAAACACCTTCAATTACAGAGGAAATCAGTATTATTATTACACCTATAATGGCAATTTTGTCCATTAAAAGTGCATTTCCAACTATGGAAAGTTTACCCCAAAATCCTGCGAAAAAAGGCATTCCCATAAGACTTAAAGCTGATATTGTAAAAGCTATCGCGAGTCCAGGATATTTTCTCCCTAATCCTTTCATGTCCTCGTAATTTCTGCTTCCTGCAATAACAGAATAATTTTTTGCAACAATAAACATTACAAATTTCGCAAAATAGTTTGATATAACTATATAAAATGCTCCTTTTAGTGCTTCATAATTGCCTAAACTTATTCCAAACAGGAATATACCAAGTTGTGCCATAGAGGAAAACGCCAAAACTTTAATTAAATTTTTTTCTGTCAAAGCTCCAATTTCACTTATTATTACTGTTATAAAAGCTAACAATATTAAAATGTTTGCTATGTTGCTACTTTGACTTAACATTATACTATTTTTTGAAAATACCATAAGAAGTATTCTTATTGCCCCATATACACCGGCAGTACTAACCATCCCATGAAGAAAAAGATTTACTGCTGGAATAGAAGCATCATAAGCCTTTACAACCCAAATGTTAAATGGAAAAATCTTTAGTTCAACTAGCATACTAGAAATAAAGAGTATTAAAATTAAAGATAATGATGCTTTGTTTAAATTAGAAATTTTGCTGGCTATGTCTGCGAAATTAAGAGTCCCTAAAGTCTTGTATATGAGGCCTATTGCTGCTAAGCTAAAAGTAGATGCAGTTGATGATAATATTAAATATTTTAGTGATGCACCTGTAGCTAATCTATCTCTTTTGTACGCCACAAGTCCTCCAATTGCAAAGGTAGTAAGCTCTGTAAAAAGATAAAAGTTAAATATATCACCTGTCAAAACCATACCATTAGTCGCAGCAAGTAGTATAAAATAGAAAGCATAGAATTGGTACTCCATATGTTCCTTTATTGTTGTCAGTGAAAGAACTGCTGCTACATTAATAAGTAGTAAAAAGAAAATTGTGATATCACTAACAACAAAGTTTATTCCATATGGAGCCCTCCAACCTCCAATTGCAACATTAAAGGGTATTTTCCCACTTACAAGGACAACTATAGAAAAAGATAAGTTAAAAATTGTAACTATATATGCAATTAATTTATTCACCTTGCCTAAAAATAAAGATAAAAACGCCGCAATAATTGGTATTACAACTAAAAAAACTATGCTATTCATATACCTCTTCCCTCTTCCTCTTCAGATGCATTTATCGAAATAGAATTATGAGTAATTTTGTATCGTATTGCCAATGCTAAAGCAAATGCAGTTGTTCCCAAGCCTATAACTATTGATGTAAGAACAATCGCCTGTGGAACTGGATCTACCATTTTATTTAGGTTAAGTATACTCTCCTGTGAAGTTAAAATAGGTGTTATTCCATGATCAATGTATCCAAAGGAAACCAAAAGTAAGTTGATACCTGTTTCTATAATATTTAGCGCTATAATTATTTTTAGTAAATTTTTTCTCGTCAAAACTCCATATAGACCTATAAACATAAGAGAAAGGGAGGACAGTATAAAAACTTGCGTCATAACATCACTCCTCATAAAATTCAAAATAGATATTTGAAAGCTCAGCAGCAACTTTAAATGCTATAAGACCATAAAATATAGGTATCAATCCACCTGAAAATAGATCTCCTATCTTGTCATTTAATATAAAATTCTGAAAGAAGCTACCAGTTAGAAAATAACTTATGATTCCGATGGAAAATATTGATATACCTGTTATTGCCTCTATTATTTTAAGGGATTTTTGACTTATTGTTCTCCTTCCAGTCAAAACACCCGTCAAAATAGCCGTCGATATAATAGCACCTGCCGGGAAACCCCCTCCAGGAGATAAGTGTCCATTAATAAATGTGTATCCCCCTATCATAAGCATAAGCAGCATCAGAATTGGCGCCCACCTGTTAAGTATAGTAGTAGGTTTAATTATCTTTCTCTTGTCTTTAGGAATAACAAAGCCAAAACCTAATATTGTAATAAATAAAACTATTACCTCAAGAGTTGTATCAAATAATCTATAATCAACAACAACCGAAGTTACAATATTAGCAGCTGTATCTTCAGCTGTACCTCCCCATTGATATGTGCTATTATCATCTAACACGTTCTTGTTTAGATATTTATCGGCCACCCTCATGGTAGGAGTTATATTATCCGTTATTTTTATTCCTGCTCCTGTATCAATAGCTACACTATATATATAAATTCCTATCACAAAGAGAATTAAAAAAGCAATAATATTTACTAATACAGATGTTTCATCTTTCATCTTTTTCCTCCTCCACTTTTTTGTATGTGAAAATAAATAGCCCAGTAGTTATGCCCGAGCCTATAGCCGCTTCCGTTATAGCAACATCTGGCGCCTGCATAAGTAAAAACATTATAGAAGAAGAAAGGGATACTATTGCAAATATAACAATAGCTTTAAATAAATCTTCAGTTACAATTGTCCACATAGCACCAAATATCATAATAACCGCAATAATTACTGATAAAAACATATTACTCACCTTCTTTTGAAAAAGCATTTTCTTTTAATATAAATTTTGCTTTATTTCTCTTTATCGCTGCCTTACATATTGCATGTGAAGCAATCGGCGAAGTAAAAAGAAAAAACAATGCCATAAGAATTAACTTGGGTGCCCACAATGGCTTGAGAAAAGCAAAACCAACAAACAATCCAACAATCCCCATAGTTGATGCTTTAGTCCCCGCTTGAGATTGATTTAATACATCCGGCATCCTATATATTCCGAGACCTGCTAGCGCTAAAAAAACAGCTCCAATAAGCAAGAAAAAGTATCCAATATACTGCATACTAAATTCCTCCTTCTAAATAACGAGCTATTGCTACAACCCCAATAAAAGACAAAATACCATATACTAGCGCCACATCTAAAAATAACCCGTTATCGCTTATAAAAGCAAAAATCACTATTAGTCCCGAAGAAATAGTTGTCATAATGTCAATAGCAACCACTTTGCTTTCAATTGAACTGCTCCTTACCAACCTTATAAAGCTTAATAAAAGACCGAAAATCACTAATCCTAAAATAACATTTATTATCATTCAAAAGCCTCCCTTAAAATCTTTTCAAAGGGTCCTTTTAAATCTTCAACGTTTTCTACTTTATCACCCTCAACCACATGAATGTATAATGTATCCCCATCAAGTTCTACAGATATTGTTCCTGGAGTTAAAGTTATAGAATTTGCAAGTAATGTTCTTGCTATTGGAGACTTAAGGCTTGTTGTAACCTTGAAAATCTTAGGCGAAATAGGTAAATAAGGAGTCAAAACTATTCTTGCCATATTCAAATTAGCTTTGACAAGTTCTTTTAAAAACACGAGGAAATATTTAATCAAATAAAAAAAAGTTTTTAATTTAAATTTTTTTTGCTCTTTATCATATACATTAGCAATTACTGCAATCAAAAATGATAAAATAATTCCAAAAATAGTTTTTTGGGCTGATAGTGGCGCATTCAATGCAGTCCATACCAAAAACATCGCTACCCAAATAAATAACAAATTGGTCAATTAGTCACACCTCCATTTTCATTAGTATCACGTATAAAGCTCAGCTGTATCGTCGTTTATTACCGCCTTACTCTAGGGAGGTATATATTATTTCCACTTGAAATTATATCACACAAAACATTCATAGTAAACATTCTCAACAAAATTTTTTTAATTTTGTTCAACTTTTATAATAGTTGTAGCAAAATTATTATTTAATACAAAAATAGATTGTCACAGATTCCTTACTTCCTTGATAAAAATAAAAGGATATCGTTACAACATAAGTCTTTGCTATCTTTTTTTTTAAATTTTGGATTAATCTTTATATGTTTACTCTTTTAAAAGATATGTATAATTTCTCTGCAGATACTCATATATCTTATGTGCTATTATTTTATGGCCTTTTTCATTAGGATGAATACCATCTGCACAAATAAATTGCCTAAAATCTGGGTAATCCAAAAAAGCGCTCCTTATATCAATAAGCCTTGTTTTTGTTTCTTCAGCTATACTCAATATAGCTGAGTTATACTTTTCCTGCCACCAATATATTTTAGTCACACTGCCTAACCACTTTAAAATGTTTTTGCCCATCTCTTCACTGTTTTTACTTATCCATTTAAAATATCTGTCAGCATCCAAAGGAGGTAATGTCATTAACACAGGAATTATGTTTGCATCATCTAAGGATTTTATCAATTCTTTAAGCTTTTCTTTAAAAATATAAAAATCTGTTTTGGGTCTATGCTCATCATAAGGATTCTTTGCAATTTCTTCCCAGTCGAAATCACAGTCATTTCCTCCAAATTCTATTACAACTATATCAGGTTTATCTTTTGACAAGTACCTCTTCAAAGTGTCAATACCTTTTAAAAGAGTGTTCCCAAACTTAGCAATATTTTTTACTGTTCCTTTTATGTTATTCTTTAGTAAATTTACATAATTTACATCTGATATAACATATTTATTTTTTTCTTCGCTGTATACTACACCCCTTGAAATAGAGTCCCCTGCTATAACAATGTCATAATAATTTTGCAATGTCACACTGGCCATTTTTACCACCCCACCATAAAATTTTTATTTGCCAAAACATCAACTGACATCAACCATTTTGTAACAAAAGTTAACTTTTTAGCAATTTCCATTATCATTATACCACTAATAACCACTTACACCAATGGAGGAAATTTGGCACTTTTGTACAAAATAATGTCGCTTAAGTCCAAATAATCGGAATTTCTAACACCAGGTGAAATAGTTAAGAAAATTAGAAAAATGCTAAAAATGAAGCAAAGAGAATTACAGGTTTGTATAGATACCTAAATATAAAAAGAAAATATTGGATGTTAATATTGCAAAAGTGCCTACTTACTTGCTTCGTAAAAAGGTGAAAAATATGAATAAAAATAGAAATACTGGTTTTTTATATCATTGCAGATAATTTCGGATATAGGAAATTGGTAGATAGAATTGCTGTTTTAATGTTAGTATACAATATTAATAAGTCACCTGTAGACATGTCATTTCTATCTATTATGATGTTATGCCTTCAATAATATTTGGAGCTTTTGCTGGGAATGCATGAAAAATATAAAAATCAAAAAAGGTATCGGCGCAATTCCGATACCTTCAATCTCTCAAAATGGTGCGCCCGGAGGGACTCGAACCCCCAGCCTTCTGATCCGTAGTCAAACGCTCTATCCAATTGAGCTACGGGCGCTTAAGCTATAATATATAATAACACATTTTAATTTCAATTGCAATTGTAACTTTGCTTTATTTCCCTTATATTATTTTTTCACACTTTTATTTAATTCATCTAATATCTTCCTTAATTCCTCCATATATTTTCCAAAATCAGACCAATTTCCTTTCTGAACTGCTTCCATAGCGTTTTGATATGTTTCATGAGCCTTCTCTATAAGCTGCTTTTGTGTATCATTTGCTGTATTTGAAGGTACATTTTGCTGAGATATTTGCTGAGTATTCAGGTTAAACAATTTATTTAAAGCATTTTTTAAAGTATCTTCCATTACAATCTGGTCTTTATAAGCTACAATAACTCTCTTTACTTCTGGCAATGCATTCTGATTTTGCGACTGTATATACAAAGGCTCTACATAAAGCATAGAATCATCAATCGGGATCGAAAGGAGATTTCCTCTGCTGACTGTTGAGCCCTGTTGGTTCCACAAACTTAACTCTTTAGAAATATTAGGGTCCTGGTCAATCATGTTTTCTATTTGCAAAGGTCCATAAATAATGGTATTTTTGGGAAATTTATATAAAATAAGTTTGCCATAATTTTCTCCGTCCATTCTCGCTGCCATCCAAGCCACCATGTTAGCTTTTGTAGCAGGAGTATAAGGTATCATCAAAATGAATTCTTCCTTGCTTTCCCCAGGTAACCTCATTATCATATATTGAGATTCTTGGTACTCTATTTTATCTTCAAATTTTTCTTTTGCAATATCCCATGCGTCTTCTTTATTGTAAAACACTTGTGGGTCAGTCATGTGATAATTTTTATAAACCTCTGCTTGAATGTCAAATAGAAATTGAGGATACCTTATATGCTGTCTCAAACCAGGAGGCATTTCTTTTATATCTCTAAATAATGTAGGGAAGATTTTGCTATATACTTTTATTAAAGGATCATTATTGTCTGAAATATAGTACTTAACATCTCCATTATAAGCATCTACTACTACTTTCACAGAATTTCTTATATAATTGATTCCCATACTCCCATAAGGCTGAGAATATGGATAATTGGCAGAATAAGTGTAAGCGTCTATTATCCAATATAATTTACCATTATCTATTACAATGTAAGGGTCATCGTCATAGAGCAAAAAAGGAGCTATTTTAGAAACCCTTTGCTCTATATTGCGATATATGAGTATCTTACTGTCTTTTGTTATATCAGTAGACAATAAAATTCTTGCATCCCCTGTATATATGCTAAAAAGTATCCTGTTTATAAATGTCATAGGTATACCTGTAGTTCCTTTATAATTTGTCTGGACATTTTTGTCTCCAGAAGGATAATCAAATTCTCCAGTTTTTGTATTTACAATTGCATAATCGTTAGTAAGTTCTCCAAAGTAAATTTCAGGCCTATCAATTTTTATATCAGTATTAGTAGAAGGTGGTATGTTTTTTATTATCATAGCCGGTTGGCCTGTTGGTGTAACATCATTGACTAGAGACATTACTACACCGTAGCCATGGGTATATTTTAAATGCAAATTTATCCATGTTTTTGCTTGAGGAGATAAACTCTCATGGTCCATCTCTCTTGCTGCTAAAAATACTTGCCTGTACTTTCCACTTATTGTATACCTATCTATGTCAATGTCATTAAACTTGTAATAAAGCCTTATCGCTTGTAATTGATTATACGCCTGTTTAACTGGTCTATAGTCGTTAATCATTATATTATCAATAGTAGCCTTATTTTCTTCCAAAACTTTAGGAGTTAACTCTTTTTTCATATCATAATTTTTTTCTGTTACTCTATCTAACCCAAAAGCCTTTTTTGTGTATTCTATGTTATAGCTTATATATTTTTTTTCTTTGTCTAACTCATTAGGAGAAACAATTAAATTCTGAACGGCTGTTTCAGTGATCACCATTATGGCTGCTAAAATTATTATAATAGCCGGAGCAGCAACTATATATTTTATATTTTTCTTATAAAATCCTATCAAAAGTAAAATAGCTGCTACAAAAGAAATTATTGCAAGTGCCCTGTAAAACTGCAGTGAAACGTGAATATCAGTATAAGTCGCTCCAAAAACTATACCTTTGGTAGAATACAAAAGTTTAAAAGCTTTTAAATAATACCCTATGCCCATGAGTACAAAAAAGATAAATCCTAAGAGGACAACTTCTTTAAATGCTTTTATTAAAATGTCTTTGTTATAAATGGCTTTAAATAAATTTCCGTCTCTGTCTGAAATCTCATAAAACCTTGTTTTATCAGACAAGTACATTAGTCCATACGCGATTATTACGACAACTATCATCACAGGTATAAACACAATTAAAAGATTATAAATATCATAAAAAAGCGGTAACTTAAACATATAGAAGCTAATGTCTTTATGAAATATGGGGTCAGTTTCATTAAAATCTACAGAATTTACAAAAAACAATAAATCATTCCACCAATTTGTCGCTGCATATAGCGTTATAAATAGTGCAATTAATAGAGAAATAGCAATACCCAATCTTCTATATATGTTAATATTCTTTTTAACGATTATATCCTGTGCAAAGTTAACATAATCTCTTATTATCTTGTTTGTATAAAAATACAACACCATAAATACAAGAATGAAAATCGGCACACCCATTGTAAGCTGAGTCAAAAATTTTTTAAAAAATACATTAAGATAATGCAAATCAGAAAACCATTGAAAATCCACGAGGATGTTTATAAAACTCACAATAATTCCCAAAATCACAAAAATTAAAATGATAAAAGAAATTAAAAAAATATTAGGTCTTTTCAAACTCAGCACCCCTTTTTCATAGCTTTTCTTTTTATTAATTATATCATAATCTTGATATGTAGTCTTTAAATAGAGAAAGAAGGAGAATAAACTTAATAAATATTTAATAACTTTTAACATTCTATTAATTGACTTTTAATTTTTAAAATGCTATATATTCATTATATAAACAAAATAATGGTACGGTAGTTATAGGAGGAAAAACCATGAAAAGAATATTAAAAATAATAATTCTTATTATAATAGGTATTGTCCTTTCCCTTGGTGTGGGAACTTATATATTTTATAAAAATATTCATGTCCCTGCTTCTCATGAAAAAAATACTTCTACCGTCAGTAAAAATGAGTCTCAAAATAAAGAGCAAGCTATAGAAAGGAAAAACATTCTTTTTGTAGGCAGTGATGAAAACAATTTATCAGATACTATTTTTGTAATAAACTATGACGCTGTAAACAAAAAAATAAATATATTATCAATTCCAAGAGATACATACTATCCAAGGCCAGGATTTAACGCTCCAGAAGAGAAAAAAATAAATGCTGCCTTTTCTGAAGGAAAAATTGAAGGGCTAGAAAAAGCAGTAGAAGATTTATTAGGTATCAAAATTGATAATTATGTAATTTTAAATTATGAAGGTTTCAAAAAAATAATAGATACAATCGGGGGAGTAGAAGTCGATGTACCCTTTAACATGAAATACGATGACAACAGTGCAAATCCCCCTCTTCATATAGATTTAAAAAAAGGTAGGCAAGTATTAGATGGAGAAAAGGCAATTCAGTTTGTAAGATATAGACATGGTTATGTAGACGGTGACCTTGGAAGAATAAAGGCACAGCATCAATTTCTCGAAGCTTTCTTAAAAAAAATGCTGCAACCCTCAATATTACCAAAAGTACCTTCTTTAGCAATAACAGTCAGTCAATATTTGAAAACAGACTTAACCGCCTCTGAGATAACTCAATACGCTTATCAATTTATAAAAGACAAGCCTTCGACTATAAATGCAATGGCTCTTCCCGGAGAAGGCCGATATGAAGGAAATACCAGCTATTTCTTTGTAGACAATATAAAAGTTCAAGAAATAGTAAAAGAACTTTTTAGCGATGAGGTTTCAACCTCAAATACTTCAACAACATCTTTTGCAGAAAACAAAAACATAAAAGTAGAAGTGTTAAACGGTGCAGGAATACCAGGGCTTGCCACAAAGTACGCTGAAGTTTTAAAAAATGAGGGTTTTGACGTTGTGAAAATCGGAAACGTCATTGGCATGACTTTTACTTCTTCCCATGTATATGCAAGAACAGATGAAGAAAGGGCTGAAAAAGTCGCAAAAACTCTTTTTATAACCAATGTAGAAAAAGATATCTCTCCTGATGCAAATGTAGATGTGACAGTTATATTAGGCAAAGACAAAGAATAAAAGTAGGCAAAAGCCTACTTTCAGTTTGTTGACAAAGTTAAAAAATATTCAAAGGAGATATTTTGCATCGTTGCTCCGATGTTCCAAAGCGACAAAACTAAACTCGACCTTCAGGTTCCGGCAGGGTACCGGGCACAATCGGCATCCATGCCTTAAGGTGCCCGCCTTCGCCATCCATGGCTTCGGCCCTGCCTCCACCCTTGGTCTCGCTAAGTTTTGTTGCCGCTTTGTCACAAGTCGTTCCTTATGCAAAATATCTCCTTTACGAAAGTTTGTCTACAGTCTGAAAGTAGGCAAAAGCCTACTTTGTATTTTTTCTATGAAAAATAGAGCAACACTATAACACTATAATAAAATGGCGGAGAAGGAGGGACTCGAACCCTCGCGCCGGGTTATCCCCGACCTACAGTCTTAGCAGGACCGCCCCTTCACCATCTTGGGTACTTCTCCACGTTAGTTGCTCATAAAAAAATATTAACTTTCTGGCGGAGAGGGTGGGATTCGAACCCACGGCTCCGTGAAGGAGTCACTGGTTTTCAAGACCAGCTCCTTAAACCACTCGGACACCTCTCCCAGCTGGGACGATATAAAGTATATCATACCCCAGCTTTATTGTCAATATGCTTATATAGTATAATATTGGAAAACAATATATTTATTTCTTTATCACATCTACTTTCATGTATGGCCTTAAAACTTCTGGTATTACAACAGATCCATCTTCTTGTTGATAATTTTCTAATATTGCAGCAAAAGTTCTTCCTACAGCAACTCCAGAGCCATTTAAAGTATGGACATATTGAGCCTTTCCACCGTCTTTAGGCCTATACTTTATATTAGCTCTTCTTGCTTGAAAGTCTTCACAATTGCTACAAGAAGAAATTTCTACATATCGTCCATAGCTTGGCATCCACACTTCTATATCGTATTTTTTAGAAGCAGTAAAGCCTAAATCTCCTGTGCATATGGCCACTACTCTGTAAGGAAGTCCTAACGCCTGCAATACTTCTTCAGCATCTCTAGTCATTTTTTCTAACTCTTCATAGGATTTGTCTGGCTCTGTAAATTTGACAAGTTCAACTTTATTAAACTGGTGCTGCCTTATAAGCCCTCTCGTATCTCTTCCTGCAGAACCTGCCTCTTGTCTAAAACAAGCGCTATAAGCACAGTGGTATATTGGAAGCTTATCGCCGTCTATTATTGTGTCTCTGTACATATTAGTAACAGGCACTTCTGCCGTTGGTATCAAAAAATAGTCTGTACCGTAAACTTTAAAAGCATCCTCTTCAAACTTAGGAAGTTGACCTGTGCCAAACATGCTTCTTCTATGTACCATAAAGGGAGGAAACACTTCAGTATAGCCATGTTTTTCAATGTGTAAATCTAACATAAAGTTTATAAGTGCTCTTTCTAGTCGTGCCCCCAAACCTTTATAAAAAGTAAATCTAGAACCTGTAACTCTTGCAGCCGCTTCAAAATCTAATATACCTAATTCCTCCCCTATTTCCCAATGAGGTTTTGGTTCAAAGTCAAATTTCCTCGGTTCTCCCCATCTCCTTATTTCAACATTATCTTCATCACTATCGCCAATTGGAACACTCTCATGAGGTATATTAGGGATTGTCCATAAAATTCGCTCCAATTCTTCTTCTACTTCTTTTACCTCTTGTTCCATTTCTTTAATCTTATCCGATAATTCTTTCATTTCAGCAATCAAATCGCTAGCATCTTTGCCTTCTCTTTTAAGTTTTGCAATATTGTCTGATTCCACATTTCTACGATTTTTTAATGTTTCCAACTCCACTAGCATTTGTCTTCTTTTTTCGTCTAATTCTAAAAACCTATCTATATCTGCTTTTTCTCCTTTAAGCTCTACAGCTCTTCTTACAGCCTCTGGATTATTTCTTATCCTCTTTACGTCTAACACTTTACCACACCTCCCTTAAAAATAATTCCCGTCCCATAAAGGGACGGGAATGCCGTGTTGCCACCCTCTTTTGGCTTAAATAAGCCCTCCACATGATTTAACGGTCGCCCGAAGGTCATTACACCTTAGCTCCGGGATGGAATTCATAAGTAAAACTTACTGGTTCGCACCCACCACCAGCTCTCTTAAAAGTTTATACTTACTACTCGTCCCTTCATTGCCGACAATATTATGTTTTTTAATATTATACTACTTTATAACACTACTTTCAATAACTATTTTCCAGACATAGAACCAATTCGATCAGGAGGCCAAATTCTAAAAACTATTTTACCCAAAATTTGGTCTTTTGATACATACTTGTGCTGCCAAAATCTACTATCCATAGACTCATTTCTATTATCACCTAACATAAAATAATGACCAGGTGGGACGACATATGGTCCAAAATTGCCTTTCATAGGTTCTTTTATATAGGGCTCCTTAACTACTTTTCCATTTCTTATTAACTGACCATTTTTTATTTCAATTACATCTCCACCAATGCCAATAACTCTTTTTACAAAATTAACTTTTGGGTCGTCAGGAAAACGAAATACTACAATATCTCCTCGTTTTATAGGTTCAAACCTGTATATAAACTTGTTTACAATAAATTTATCATTTATTTGAATAGTATTTAACATTGAACCTGTGGGTACATCTACCAATTCAAAAACATAAGTTCTTATAAACATTGCAATTAAAAAAGCAAGAGCTATAGTAAATATCCAGCTTAATATTTCTTTTTGTACATTTTTGCCCATATTTTCTCTCCTCACTTAAAAGTACAGTGATATTATAGCATAAACTTCAAACAAATTCTAATTTTTTTATTTTGTATGCATATTTTTCTAATATATGTCAATAATAAAATTAAAGAATTATTTGGGAGAGATGTAAAATGAGAGAAATAGAATATCTTCTAGATTTAGCCGAAATAAAAGACACAGAGTACAAAAATTTATTGGCTTTACTTTCCCTCATAGATTTACTAGTAGAAAAAGGAATTATAACGCGAAGCGAACTTGCCCAAAAATCAAAAGAAATAGCAAAAATAAAAACCGCCCTTTAAAAAATCCGTTTCGGCGGATTTTTTTATTATAGTCAATAATTACTCTTAATGATAGACTTTCATCAATTCTCATATTATAATAAAGAAAAAGGAGGTCAAAACGGTGAATAATTTTCTATTGAGATACGGTGATATAATAAAAAAAACACTGCTCATTGTTGCTGTCTTTATTATATTTTACTTAATCATATTTAAAATTATTCCTTTCTTGATGCCATTTGTAGTGGCTTTGCTTTTCGCTGTGATAATCGATCCTGGTGTAAATTTCTTAGAGAAAAAATTAAAGGTGCCGAGAGGATTAGCATCCTTTATTTTACTTTTGATATTAATAGGCGTGATAGGTTCACTTATTGCAATATCAATAACACAACTTATATATGAACTAAGTTCTCTTGCGGAAATAAGTACAAATTATGCAAATACTATTAATGACATAATTTTAAATCTCGTTGATAGAATAAGAATGTATTACGTAACATTACCCCCAAATATTACATCCCTTATTGAAAACAACATGCAATCGATTTTAAACTATATATCATTATTTGCAAAAAATCTTTCTACATGGCTTTTGAATTTTGCAACAAAATTGCCTAATTTTTTCTTTATGACTTTGATAACACTCGTTGCTACTTTTTTTATAAGCAAAGATAAACAGCTTATACTAGATTTTATAAAAAGGCAGATTCCATCTCATTGGGCACAGCATGCAAAAAATATTCAGGTAGACCTTTTAAAGACATTTTTCGGTTATCTGCGAGCAGTAGCAACAATAATGCTTATAACCTTTTTGGAAGTCTCCATAGGCCTTGCAATGATAGGTTTTGACTATCCATTTCTATTGGGTCTTCTTGTAACCATTGTAGATGCATTGCCCGTACTTGGTCCTGGTGCTGTCATGGTACCATGGGCGCTTTATAACATCATAATGAAAAACTACATGGTAGGGATATATCTTTTAATACTGTACGGCTTGGTGGTAGTTGTAAGACAGATGATAGAGCCTAAGATTGTAGGTCAGAGTATCGGACTTCATCCTCTTGTTACGCTTTTATCTATGTTTATAGGTGCAAAACTTTTCGGTGCTTTAGGGCTTGTAATAGGGCCTGTATTTGTAGTAGTATTTAAAGCTCTTCAAAAAGCAGAAATTATTCCTCCTTGGAAATAAAATAAGGGCATTTTGCCCTTATTTTATTTCATCTATTAGATTTGCCATCTCTATTGCTGTAACGGCTGCCTCAAAACCTTTATTCCCACCTTTTGTTCCCGCCCTTACAATAGCTTGCTCAATTGTATCTGTGGTAAGAACGCCGAATATAACTGGAACTTCTGTATCAAGAGATATTTTTGCAATACCTTTTGATACCTCATTTGCAACGTAATCAAAATGGGGTGTCTCTCCTCTTATTACTGCTCCAAGTGCAATTACTGCATTATATCTTTTAGATTCAGCCATCTTTTTAGCTATAAGTGGTATTTCAAATGCTCCAGGTACCCATGCAATTTCAATATCCTCATTTAAAGCACCATGCCTTTTTAGGGCATCAAGTGCTCCTTCGAGAAGTTTGTTCGTTATAAATTCATTGAATCTGCTTACCACAATTCCAAATTTCTTTCCTTCTACCGTAAGTTTTCCTTCGTATATTTTCATAACTATACACTCCCCTTACTAGTGTTCTTCACTGTGCTTATAATTACATTCAATTCACTTTTTGCATAGCATTTCACACTTCCAAAATTAGATGTCCCATTTTTTCCTTTTTTGTTTTGAGGTATTTTTCATTATAATAATTTGGACAAATTTCTATAGGAATCCTTTCTACAACCTCAAGACCATAGTCTGATAATTCCATAATTTTTTGCGGATTATTTGTCATAATCCTTATCTTTTTAACTCCTATATCTTTCAAAATCTGGGCAGCTATGCTGTATTCTCTTAAATCAGGTGGAAAACCAAGCTTAATATTCGCTTCAACAGTATCAAACCCTTGATCCTGCAAATGATACGCCTTAATCTTGTTTAAAAGTCCTATACCCCTTCCTTCCTGTCTCAGATAGACTAGTACTCCTCCTTCCTGTCCTATTCTTTCCATTGCCGCATGAAGCTGGTCACCACAGTCACATCTTAATGACCCCAATATATCCCCCGTCAGGCACTCTGAATGTATCCTCACAAGTACAGGGTCCCTATTTATGTCTCCTTTAATCAGAGCTACATGCTGTTTTCCTGTTAATATTTCTTCATACCCGACAATTTCAAAATTCCCATATTTTGTTGGAAGTTTCGCCTGTGCTACCCTTCTCACAAGTATTTCATTTTTCATTCTGTACTCTATTAAATCTTCAATAGATATAATCCTCAACCCAAATTTTTTTGCAAACTCCAAAAGGTCAGGCAGCCTTGCCATATTTCCATCATCTTTTATGATTTCGCATATTACTCCAGCAGGTTTGAGTCCCGCAAGAACTGCAAGGTCTACAGCTGCTTCTGTATGTCCTGCTCTTACTAAGACACCACCATCTTTTGCTCTTAAAGGAAAGATATGTCCTGGCTTTGTAAAATCTTCTGGCTTTGAATTATCATCTACTAATTTCTTCACCGTCATTGCTCTTTCAAATGCAGAAATACCAGTGGTACATTCTTTATAGTCTACAGATACAGTAAAAGCAGTTTCTTTATGGTCAGTGTTATTCTCAACCATTTGGTAAATGCCAAGCTCATTAAGTCTATTTTCTGTCATTGGAACACATACAAGACCCCGTCCATATTTTATCATAAAATTAATGTGTTCTCCTGTAACTTTTTCTGCTGCCATAACTAAGTCGCCTTCATTTTCCCTATTTTCATCATCTACCACAATAATCATTTTCCCTTGCTTTATATCTTCTATTGCATCTTCTACCCTATCAAACATTGGTCTTTCCTCCTTAACTTAGAGAAGTCATCAACATCTATATAAATCCATTTTCTTTTAATAAATCTTTTATATCCTTTTTCCCTATTAGTTTTTCTACATACTTAGAAAGTATATCAACTTCGATATTCACACTATCTCCTACCCTTTTATAACGCAATGTCGTCTTAAGCATTGTATGTGGAATAATTGAAACAGTAAAATAATCATATCCATCCTCAACAACCGTTAAACTTATACCATCAACCGCAATACTTCCCTTCCGCACAATGTATTTTGCAAATTTCTCATTTATAGCTATCTTAAATATAAAAGCATTTTTTTCCTGCCTTTTGTCTATGATTTTTCCAACGCAATCTATATGACCAGTTACGATGTGACCACCCATTCTCCTTCCAACTTGAAGTGCTCTTTCAAGATTGACAATGCTTCCAGTTTTTAAATCTTTTAAATTGCTTGCTCTCATGGTTTCAGGCATAACGTCAGCTGCAAAACTTTCGTTTGATATATTAGTAACAGTTAAACATACACCGTTAACTGCTATACTATCACCTATTTTTGTCCCCTCAAGGACTTTACTACATTTTATAACAATTTTTGTAAAAGTACCATGTATAATATTTTTAACAGTTCCTGTTTCTTCTATAATTCCAGTAAACATACGCCATAACCTACTTTCTTACATATGCTGTTATTAGTATATCATCATCTATTCTATCAATCTCCACATCTTTTAATTCTATTGAATTTCCTATATCCGAAAAACCTATACCTTCTACAGGTGTTAAAGCATTTTTTCCTCCTATTATTCTAGGTGATATAAAAAACATAACTTTATCAACAATTCCCTCTTTAAGTGCAGACCAATTTAATGTCCCACCGCCTTCAATCAATACACTATCAATCCCCCTCTCTCCAAGTTTTATCATTAGCTCTTTTAAAGGTACTTTTCCATTGTCGTTTTTTAATATAATAACTTCAATATCCATATCTTCAAGCTTCTTTCTCACATTGTTTGGCATAAGTTCTGTTGTAGCAATTATCGTTTTTGCCGTTTTGTCTCTTATTACATTTGAGTCAAATGGAATTCTACCTCTACTATCCACAATAATCCTTACAGGACTTTTATACCCCTCCAACCTTGTTGTAAGCATTGGGTTATCCTTAATTACTGTATTTACCCCAACCATAATCGCGGATACACGTCCTCTTATTTTATGAGCAAATTTTCTTGATTTCTCATTTGTAATCCATTTAGAATTTCCATTATAACAAGCAATCTTACCATCAATACTCATAGCAGATTTTACTATCACAAATGGAAATTTTGTCGTAATATATTTAACAAATATTTCGTTGAGTTTCCTCGCTTTTTTCTCCATTATCCCCACATGTACTTCTATTCCCGCCTCTTTTAACCTTTTTATACCGTTCCCGCTAACTTTAGGATTTGGGTCTTCCATCGCTATATACACTCTCTTAATGCCAGATTTAATTATTTCTTCAACACAAGGAGGCGTTTTGCCATAATGGCTGCAAGGTTCAAGTGTTACAAACATAGTAGAACCTTTGACATCTTCAACTGCATTTTTTAATGCATTTACTTCAGCATGTGGCCCTCCAAAATATTCATGATAACCCTCGCCTATTATTTTTCCATTTTTAACTATTACAGCACCCACAAGTGGATTAGGGTTTGTATATCCCCATCCTTTTTCAACCAGTGTTAAAGCCCTTTTCATATATTCTTCCAATTTAATCCCTCCTATACTAAAAAATCCTGAAGGTTAAACCTTCAGGGTTAAAAAATCCCCAGAGAATATATCCCCTGGGGAATATTTCTCCTTCTCCCATCCAGACTTTAACTGTCGGCCTCGGAATTTCACCGAGTCTGCCAAAAGGCTCGCGGGCTATACCGCCGGTACGGAATTTCACCGATCCCCGAAGGTTTTATCCAATTGTATTTTCAACAGTTCCACCTGCAGGAATAAATGGAAGCACCATCTCGTCTTTATTTATAATACATTCTATCATAAAAGGTCTTTTTTCGCAATAGGCTTTTTTGAAGGCTTTTTCAAATTCTTCTTTTGTTGTAACTCTTATTCCTTCTACTCCAAAGTCGTTTGCGAGCTTAGCAAAATTCAAATTTGCGTTCAAATCTGTGTGGGAAAATCTCTTGTCATACAAAAGGTTTTGCCATTGTCTTACCATGCCTAAAGTTTGGTTATTGAGTAGTACTGTTATAACCGGAAGATTATACACAGCAGCTGTTTCTAAGGCATGTATATTCATTCTCAGACTTCCATCACCTGCAATGTTTACAACTCTTTTATCTGGCCTTCCTACTTGCGCTCCTATTGCAGCAGGAAGTCCAAAGCCCATTGCCCCTAATCCTCCTGAGGTGACAAAGGTTCTGGGGTGTTTAAATTTATAAAACTGGGCAGCCCACATTTGATTTTGTCCTACTTCAGTGGCTATTATAAGGTCATCGTTTGAAAGCTGTTGAATTTTTTCTACTATCCACTGAGGCCTTAAAACTTCATCGTTTTTGTATTTTAATCCGTGCTTTTCTTTTAAGTCAGAAATTTCTTTTAACCATTCTTTTCTCTCAAGGAACGGAAGTTTGTTCGTTAAGAGTTTTAAAACTTCTTTTACTTTACCTATAATTGCTACCTCTACTTCTACATTTTTCCCTAATTCTGCAGGGTCAATATCAATATGGATTATTTTAGCATTTGGAGCAAGTCCTCCTGCTTTGCTAGCGACTCTGTCGCTAAATCTCGTCCCTATCGCTATCACAAGGTCTGATTTAAATACAGCCAAATTTGCAAATCTACTTCCATGCATGCCTATAAGGCCTAATGACAAAGGATGGTCCTCTGGAAAGCATCCTAACCCCATTAAAGAACTGGCAACAGGTATATTGGTCTTCTCTGCAAATTCTATGAGTTCGGCTGATGCTTCCCCCCAAATCACTCCTCCTCCTGCAAAGATTACAGGCTTTTTACTTTGCAAAATAAGCTCTATAGCTTTGTCTAACTCTTTTTGTGAAACTATTCCCTTGACATTGTTTTTTATATTACTATCTTCCTTTCCTTTAACATATTCTATATCGGCATTTTGCATATCTTTTGGAATATCAACTAACACAGGACCAGGCCTTCCACTTTTGGCTATTGCAAATGCCTGCCTTATTGTATCTGCTAATTTATCAGGAGATTTTACAATAAAGTTGTGTTTAGTTATAGGCATTGTAATTCCTGTTATGTCAACCTCTTGAAAAGCGTCTTTTCCTATGAGATTTGTAGGAACCTGTCCTGTTATCGCCACAACAGGTACAGAATCCATATAAGCATTGGCTATGCCTGTCACAAGATTGGTAGACCCAGGACCAGAGGTAGCAAAACAAACTCCAACTCTTCCTGTTGCCCTAGCGTAACCATCTGCCATATGGGCTGCCATTTGCTCGTGAGTAGCTAAAATATGCCTTATATCAGAGTCATAAAGAGCATCATAAATGGGAATAACTGCCCCTCCTGGTATGCCAAATATAGTATCAACGCCCATCTCTTTTAAAACTTCTATAATTACTTGCGCTCCTTTTAACTTCATATACCTCCCCCCTTAAAAACTGCACCTGTATTTGCAGAAGTCACTTGTTCTGCATATCTTGCCATATAACCAGTTTTTATCTTTGGTTCAGGTCTTACCCATCTTTTCATTCTTTCTTTAATCTCCTCATCAGTTAATTTCACATTAATTTTTCTTGCGGGAATATCAATTTCAATAATATCCCCATCTTCAATAATCGCTATTTCTCCCCCTTCCATAGCCTCTGGAGATACATGTCCTATTGAAGCCCCTCTTGTTGCACCTGAAAACCTGCCGTCTGTTATAAGAGCGACATCTTTGTCAAGTCCCATACCTGCAAGGGCTGAAGTAGGACTTAACATTTCTCTCATTCCCGGCCCACCTTTTGGCCCTTCGTACCTTATTACAACTACATCGCCTTTTTGTATTTTTCCTCCATATATTGCAGCTATGGCTTCTTCCTCAGAATTAAACACCTTTGCTGGCCCTTCGTGTCTTAACATCTCTTTTGCTACAGCAGATGCTTTTACAACAGCTCCTTCTCTTGCAATGTTCCCGTACAGTATCGCAAGACCTCCAGTACTGCTGTAAGGGTTGTCTATTGGCCTTATCACATCATGATTTAAAACTTTCGCGTCTTTTATATTCTCTCCTAATGTCTTTCCTGTAACTGTTAACGCTTCAGTATTTATAAGATTAGCTTTCGTCAGTTCTTTTAAAACAGCCGATACTCCCCCTGCAAAATACAAGTCCTCTATGTGGTATTTACCTGCAGGACTTAACTTACACAAATTAGGCACTCTCCCGCTTATATCGTTTATTTCATCAAGAGATATTTCTACCCCTGCCTCATGGGCTATAGCCTTTAAATGCAAAATTGTATTTGTGGAACCGCCTAAAGCCATGTCTAAACTAAAGGCGTTTATGAATGCCTCTTTTGTGATTATATAAGAAGGCTTAATTCCTCTCTCTACAAGCTCCATGATTTTTATTCCAGCTTGTTTTGCAAGTCTTATTCTTTCAGAATAAACCGCAGGAATTGTGCCATTTCCCGGAAGCCCTAATCCTAAAGCTTCTGTCAAGCAATTCATAGTATTTGCCGTAAACATTCCTGAACAGGACCCACAAGTAGGACAAGCATTAAGTTCTATTTTATAAAGGTCTTCCTCTGAGATTTTCCCTATTTTATGTGCTCCTACAGCTTCAAAGACGCTGCTTAAATCGCACACCTCTCCATTACACTTTCCTGCAAGCATTGGGCCTCCGCTTACAACTATTGCAGGAATATTAAGTCGTGCTGCTGCCATAAGCATTCCCGGCACTATTTTGTCGCAATTGGGAATCAGCACAAGCCCATCAAATCCGTGTGCTGTTGCCATAATTTCAATGCTATCTGCTATAAGTTCTCTGCTTCCCAGTGAATATTTCATACCTTTATGGTTCATGGCAATACCATCACAAACGCCGATAGTGGAAAATTCTATAGGCGTTCCTCCTGCCATTCTGATGCCTGCTTTTACAGCCTCAGCTATTTTATCAAGGTGAATATGTCCTGGTATAATTTCGTTTTTTGAATTTGCTACACCGATAATCGGCCTTTTTATTTCTTCATAAGTCAAGCCTAAAGCATATAAAAGTGACCTATGTGGCGCCTTTTCAACTCCCTTTTTTATGCTATCACTTATCAATATCCTCACCCCTTTATATACTCCACCACTTTATCTCCCATTTGTTGGGTATTTAAAATTATTCCTTTTCCTAAATCAAAAGTCCTATAACCTGCCTCTAAAACTTTATTTACTGCATCCTTTATGTCATTAGCAGCATCAAGTAGATTAAAAGAATATTCCAACATCATAGCAACTGACAGTATTGTAGCTAAAGGATTTGCCTTCTTTGTTCCAGCAATATCTGGAGCAGAACCGTGTATAGGTTCATAAAGTCCCACTTTATCTTCTCTTAAGCTAGCAGAAGGAAGCATACCTATAGAACCTGTAAGTTGGGAAGCCTCGTCACTTAAAATATCGCCAAACATATTGGAAGTAAGAATTACATCAAATTGAGAAGGATTTTTAATTAGTTGCATAGCACAGTTATCTACATACATATGGTTTAACTCAACATCAGAATATCTCTTACTTATTTCTTCTACCGTTTTTCTCCACAATCTTGAAGAATCTAAAATGTTTGCCTTGTCTACAGAAGTGACTTTCTTTTTCCTCTTTAAAGCCGCTTCAAAGGCAATAACCGCTATCCTTTCTATCTCTGAAGTCTGGTACACTTCTGTATCATAAGCCTTAAAGCCATAATCTATAGCAACTATTCCTCTTGGTCCAAAATAAATACCACCAGTAAGTTCTCTTACCACAAGAATATCTAAACCCTCTTGTAATAACTCGTTTTTTAAAGGAGAAGCTTCTTTTAAAGGAGGATAAAGAACAGCAGGTCTTAGATTTGCATAAACCCCTAGGCTTTTTCTTAAAGCCAGAAGACCCGCTTCTGGCCTTTTATCCCCCTCAAGGTCATCCCATTTATGTCCACCTACTGCTCCCAAAAGAACAGCATCGCTGGAAAGACATGCATTTTTTGTCTCTTCCGGATAGGGAACGCCATATTTGTCTATAGCTTCTCCCCCAAAAGGATACTTTTTTACATCAAATTTAAGTTTGTACTTGTCTTCTATAGCAGACAAAACTTTTAACCCTTCTTCTATGACCTCAGGTCCAATTCCATCTCCAGGCAGCACTGCAATTTTAAACAATGTCACACCTTCTCTCTGACATAATTTATAAGTCCACCATATTTCATTATTTCTTTTATAAAGTCAGGAAAGGGTTGAGCTTTAAATTCTGTCCCTTTAGTTAAATTTTTTATAATTCCATTATCTGTATCAACCAAAACAATATCACCTTCTTCAATCCCATCTACTGCCTCTTTGCATTCTAATATCGGAAGCCCTATATTTATCGCATTTCTGAAAAAAATTCTTGCAAACGACTTAGCAATTATACAGGATATACCAGATGCTTTAATAGCGATTGGCGCGTGCTCTCTAGAAGAACCACTACCAAAATTTTCACCTACAACCAGTATATCTCCTTCTTGAACTTTGTTTTTAAACTCTTTGTCTAAATCTTCCATGCAATGCTGTGCCAATTCTTGTGGGTCTGATGTGTTTAAATACCTTGCTGGTATTATAACATCTGTATCTATATTGTCCCCGTATTTTATGGCTTTCCCCTGCATCATTATACCTCCTCTGGACTTACGATATATCCTGCAATAGCTGAAGCCGCCGCAACAGCTGGACTTGAAAGATACACTTCACTCTCAGGATGTCCCATTCTTCCTACAAAATTTCTATTAGTAGTAGCCAGTGCCCTTTCTCCTTTAGCCAAAATTCCCATATGTCCGCCAAGGCAAGGTCCACAAGTAGGAGTAGATACTGCCGCACCTGCTTTTATAAACTCTTCGATGTAACCTCTTTTAACACATTCTAAGTATATTTCCTGTGTTGCGGGAAAAATTAAAAGTCTTACATCAGGATGAACCTTTTTGCCTTTTAGTATCTTATACGCTATCTCCATATCTGAGAGACGTCCATTCGTACAAGAACCAATAACAACTTGGTCTATTTTCACTTTTCCAACCTCATCAATATTTCTGGTGTTTTCAGGCAAATGAGGAAATGCTACTTGAGGCCTTATCTCATCCAAATTTATCTCATAAACCTCACTGTACTCAGCATCTTCATCCCTTTCAAATACTTTATATTCTCTTTTTGCTCTCCCTTTAACATATGCGTCGGTAATTTTGTCAAAATCGAAAATACCGTTTTTAGCCCCTGCTTCAATTGCCATATTGGCAATTGTGAATCTATCGTCGATTGACAAAGCTTTTATGTTTCCTGTAAATTCCATAGATTTGTATAAAGCTCCGTCAACTCCTATTTTTCCGATTATATACAAGATAACATCTTTTCCGCTTACCCATTTTTGCAAATTGCCTTTTAACACAAATTTTATAGCTTCTGGCACTTTAAACCAAGCCTTGCCTGTCGCCATCGCTGCCGCCATGTCAGTGCTTCCAACTCCTGTAGAAAAACAAGTAAGAGCGCCATAGGTACAAGTATGAGAATCGGCACCTATGACAACATCCCCAGGAAGTACAAGTCCTTTTTCGGGTAAAAGTGCGTGCTCTATTCCCATTTGCCCTACTTCAAAGAAATTTACTATTCCATGTTTTTTTGCAAATTTTCTCATTATATTCACTTGCTCCGCCGATTTTATATCTTTATTAGGAACAAAATGATCAGGAACAAGGGCAATTTTTGTATTGTCAAAAACTCTATCAATGCCTATCTTTTCAAACTCCTTTATAGCAACAGGAGCAGTGACGTCATTGCCTAACACCATATCCACATCAACTTCAATTAACTCCCCTGGTTTTACTTCTCTACCAACTTTTGCTGACAATATCTTTTGTGTCAATGTTAAGCCCAAGCTTCTCCCTCCTTAAAACTCCTAAACTCTTCCAAAGTCTCTTCAACAACAAATCTTATATCCTCATCCACAATGACCTTTTTTCTGTCTGCCAAATCTTTAAACCTTCTAAAAGCATCACTTAATTCTCCTGGTGAAAGATTATTGTACCCCAATTGTCTGACTTTCAATTCAAAAGCATTTCTTCCTGAAAGCTTACCTAATGCAAAAGTATCTGGAATTATTCCAATGTCCTCTGGTTTCATTATTTCATAAGTAGCTCTGTTGTTTATAACTCCATGTTGGTGAATTCCCGCTTGATGTCTAAAAGCATTAGCACCTACAATTGCTTTATTAGGTTGGAGTTTAATTCCTGTAAGTTCGCTTACCAATTTGCTTGTATTGTATATCTCTTTAGTGTTTATTCCGTGAACAAGGCCAAAATAATCTTTTCTCGTATTTAATGCCATCACTACTTCTTCCATAGCTGCATTTCCTGCCCTTTCTCCTATTCCGTTTACAGTCACTTCTACCTGAGTTGCTCCGTTTTCTATGGCAGACAAAGAATTCGCTACAGCCATTCCTAAATCATTGTGACAATGAGCACTTATCATTACTCCATCGATGTTGGGAACATTATTTCTGATGTATTTTATGAGTTCTCCAAATTCTCTTGGCATCGCATATCCCACAGTATCGGGCACATTTATTACATTTGCTCCTGCATCAATTACCTCACTAAAAACTTTTACTAAGAAATCCCAATCAGTCCTTGAAGCGTCTTCTGCTGAAAATTGAATCTCATCAAATTTTCCTTTTGCGTATTTTACCATTTCAACGGCTTTTTCAAGCATTTCTTCTCTTGACATCTTAAGTTTGTATTTAAGATGTATATCAGAAGTTGCGATAAAAACGTGTAATCTCGACCTTTCAGCATTTTTCAAAGCGCTGCTAGCTCTGTCTATATCCTCTTTTACAGACCTTGCCATTGCAGCAATAGTAACCCCTCTTAATTTGTCAGCAATATTTTTGACTGCTTCAAAATCTCCATTTGAAGCCGCGGGAAATCCAGCTTCTATGACATCTACCCCTAAATTTACCAATTGCTTTGCTATTTCAAACTTGTCATTGCTGTTAAAATTCACACCAGGAGTCTGCTCACCATCTCGTAACGTAGTGTCAAAAACAATGACTCTTTTGACCCCCATCGCCTATCTACCTCCTTATTCATTCTTTTTTAATCCAAGCCATCATTTCTCTCAAACCTTTGCCGACTTTTTCAATAAGATGATTTGCCTCTTTATCTTTCATAGCATTATACTGTGGTCTTCCTACCTGATTTTCTAAAAGCCACTCTTTTGCAAATTTTCCTGATTGTATTTCTGACAAAACTTTTTTCATCTCTTTTCTTGTTTCCTCTGTTATTATCCTCTTACCTGTCATATAGTCTCCAAATTCTGCAGTATCCGAAATAGAATATCTCATATAACTAAAACCGCCTTCGTATATGAGGTCAACTATAAGTTTCATTTCATGCACACATTCGAAATAAGCTATTTCTGGCTGATAACCAGCTTCTACTAATGTTTCAAAACCTGCCTTCATAAGTTCGGTGACTCCTCCGCAAAGCACCGCTTGTTCTCCGAAAAGATCTGTCTCTGTCTCCTCTTTAAATGTGGTCTCAATAACACCTGCCCTTGTACCACCTATACCTTTCGCATAAGCCAAAGCTATGTCAAAAGCTTTCCCTGTGTAATCCTGGTATACTGCTACCAGATTTGGAACTCCTTTTCCTTCTTGGTACACTCTCCGCACTAAATGTCCCGGACCTTTTGGAGCCACCATAAACACATCCACATTTTCAGGAGGAACAATCTGTTTAAAATGAATGTTAAAGCCATGAGCAAAGGCAAGAGCTTTACCTTCTGTAAGATTTTTTTCTATGCTTTCTTTATAGACTTTTGCCTGCTTTTCATCCGGTATCAGCATCATTATGATATCTGCTACTTTAGCTGCTTCCTCAACTGTATAAACTCGCAGCCCTTCTTTTTCTGCTCTTTCTTTTGATTTACTTCCCTCGTAAAGACCAACTATTACATCAAGTCCAGAATCTCTTAAATTTAGTGCATGAGCATGACCTTGACTTCCAAAACCTATTATTGCAATCTTCTTATTTTTAAGTAAATTTAAATCTGCATCTTTATCATAATACATCTTTGCCATTACAATTCCCCCTCAAATTCTTTTAATGTTTTATTACCTCTTTCTAAAGATACAAGTCCTGTCCTTACAAGTTCTTTTACGTCAAACTTATTTATTAAATTTATAAAAGCGTTTATCTTTTCATTATCTCCTGTAAGTTCTATGATTAATGAGTCAATAGAAATGTCTATAACTTTTGCTCTAAAGGTTTCTACAATGTGCATTATATCATCTCTCGTATTTGAATCGTAACCTACTTTAACTAGCACCAATTCTCGAGAAACATTGTCCCTTGCCCCTATATTTTGTACTTTTAAGACATCTATAAGCTTATTAAGTTGCCTCATCATCTGTGTGACGATGTAATCATCTCCTTCCACCGTCAAAGTTATTCTGGATACATCTTCTCTTTCTGTCGTTCCTACTGCAAGGCTTTCAATGTTATAACCTCTCCTAGAAAATAGACCTACTACTCTTGACAAGACTCCTGGATGATTGTTCACAAGGACAGATATAATGTGCAAATTATCACCCCCTATATAAAAATCATTCCCCGCCCTGAAAGCACAGGGCGGGGATTTTCTCCACGCGGTACCACCTGTTTTCGCTATTACCTCACGGCAATAGCCTCACCAAGTTATACAACTTGACCTGTAACGGGTAATCCCGGTATAGCCTAATAAGCTTACCGCCGTTCAGCTATACAGCTCCAGAGCGATCTAATATGCGCCTCGGCACCGGTTTGCACCACCCACCGGCTCTCTTAAGCCTACGCACATACCCCTCACCTTCATCGCTTTTTATCCTGTATGCTGTTAAAAAAGTAAATCCAGTTAAAGTTACTTGTTATTTTAACAGCATATTTTACTTTAGTCAACTAAATTATTTGTAAATTTTCAATAATCTATCGTTTACATTTACTAAAAAATTTTAAATATCTCCCAAAAAAATTGCTCTTTTTTTAACTATCATTAAAAATTGCTTTAATCACATGCAGCTTAAACATTTTTGCTAAATTTGGTTTTTAAAAAGATATGTATTATGATTAAAATTAGAAAGTTCAAGAAAGGAGAGTGTTTATGAGTATTTTACATATACCTTTAAAGATAAAGGATATTACAATAAAAAATAGAATCATGATGTCTCCTATGTGTATGTACACAGCTTCTACAAATGGGATGCCAAATGACTGGCATATAGTTCATTACGCCACAAGGGCTATTGGTGGAGTAGGACTTATTATGCAAGAAGCTACAGCTGTTGAAAGCAGAGGAAGAATAACTGACCATGACCTTGGTATATGGAATGATGAACAAGTTAAAGAATTAAAAAAAATTGTAGACATTTGTAAAGCAAATGGCGCTGTGATGGGAATACAGCTTGCTCATGCAGGAAGAAAATGTGATATACTTTATGAAGATGTTGTAGGACCTTCCCCTATTAAAGCAGGAAACCACTACAAACTCCCAAGAGAATTATCAGTTGAGGAAATAAAATCTATAGTAAAAGCTTTTGGAGAGGCTGCCAGAAGGGCTCATTTAGCAGGTTATGATGTGGTTGAAATACATGCAGCTCACGGCTATTTAATCCACGAATTTCTTTCTCCTCTTTCAAATAAACGAAAAGATGAATACGGCAATAGCATTGAAAATAGAGCAAGATTTTTAATTGAAGTGATAGATGAAGTTAGAAAAAATTGGCCTGAAAATAAACCTATTTTCGTGCGTGTATCTGCAGATGATTACATGGAAGGCGGAATAAACATAGATATGATGGTAGAATATATCAACATGATAAAAGACAAAGTTGATTTAATTGATGTAAGCAGTGGAGGACTTTTAAATGTTGATATAAATCTATATCCTGGATATCAAGTTAAATACGCTGAAACAATTAAAAAGCGCTGTAATATAAAAACTTCTGCGGTAGGATTAATAACGACACAAGAGCTTGCAGAAGAAATTCTTTCAAATGAAAGGGCAGACTTAGTTGCACTTGGAAGAGAACTTTTAAGAAATCCCTATTGGGTTCTGCATACCTACACTTCAAAGGAAGACTGGCCAAAACAATATGAAAGAGCTTTTAAAAAATAAGCCCCCAAAAATTGAGGGCTTATTTTTATTCTTCATTTTCTATTCTTGCAGTAGAAACAACCCTGTCACCATCATCAAGCTTCATAAGGGTTACTCCTCTTGTATCTCTGTGCATCTTAGAAATATCGGACACCTTCATTCTTATAAGAATCCCATTTGCAGAAATTATCATAAATTCATCTTCCGGATTTACTGACCGTATAGACACCAATTTACCAGTCTTTTCGCTAAGCCTTATTGCAATTATTCCCTTTCCTGCTCTTGTTTGAAGCCTGTATTCCTCTAAGTCCGTTCTCTTCCCAAATCCATTTTCTGTTACTACTAAAATTTCGCTATTGGGATGAACAAGGTCCATTTCTACCACTTCATCATCTTCTCTCAAGGAAATAGCTATTACACCTTTTGCCACTCTTCCCATAGGTCTTATGTCTTTTTCATTAAATCTTATAGCATAGCCTCTGGCAGTCCCTATTATTATTTCTCTTTCTCCATTTGTTAATTTTACATTTATAAGCTCATCACTTTCTTCCAACGTGATAGCAATTATACCATTTCTCTTAATTGACCTGAACTCTTCTATAGAAGTCTTTTTAATTATGCCTTTTTTAGTGCACATCACAATATACTTAATATCTTCTGACTTTTTAAGAGGAATAACCGCTGTGACTTTCTCTCCTTGAGCTATCTGTATGAGATTGACAATAGCCGTGCCTTTTGCTTGTCTTCCTGTCTCAGGAATGTCTATTGTCCTTAAACTATATACTTTCCCTTTGTTTGTAAAGAACAACAGTCTGTCATGAGTTGTAGTGATAAATATATCCTCTACAAAGTCATCTTCTCTTGTAGATATACCTAATATGCCTTTCCCTCCACGTTTTTGAGCCTTGTAAGTATCAAGAGGCATTCTCTTTATATATCCATAGTGTGTCATTGTCACTACAACATCTTCCAATTGAACCAAATCCTCTAAATCTAACTCTTCTTCTTTTGCCACAATGCTTGTCTTTCTCGGAGTAGCATATTTATCTTTTATTTCCAAAAGCTCTTTTTTGATTATTTCCAGCACTTTTCTTTCATCTGCCAAAATTTCCTTCAATTCTTTTATCTTTTCAATTAACTCCTTAAGCTCATCTTCTACTTTTTGCCTTTCAAGCCCAGTCAACCTTCCTAATCTCATGTCAACTATCGCTTGTGCTTGTTTTTCGCTTAACCCAAACTTGTCCATTAAATTTTGTTTAGCAATTGCTTCTGTCCTTGAACTTCTTATTATGTTTATCACTTCATCAATGTGGTCAAGGGCGATTTTTAACCCTTCTAAAATATGGGCTCTTTCTTCTGCTTTTCTTAAGTCAAACTTGGTCCTTCTCGTTACAACATCCGCTTGATGATCTACATACTTTTCTATAATCTGCTTTAAATTTAGTATTTTTGGCTCTCCATCTACAAGAGCTAACATTATAGCTCCAAAGGTCTGCTGCATTTGTGTGTGCATATAAAGTTTATTAAGTATCACCTTTGGATTGACATCTCTTTTTAGCTCTATTACAATTTTCATTCCATTCCTATCAGATTCATCTCTCAAATCAGAAATCCCTTCTATGTGCTTGTCACGGACTAACTCAGCTATTTTTTCAATTAACTTAGCTTTTAAAACCATATAAGGAATCTCAGTAATTACAATTCTCGTCTTACCGTGGTGTTCTTCAATTTCTGCCTTTGCCCTAACGACAATTTTACCTCTTCCTGTCTCATAAGTCTCTTTTATACCGTCTCTTCCTAGAATTATTCCTCCTGTAGGAAAGTCAGGTCCTTTTATATATTTCATCAGTTCATCTACTGAAATATAAGGATTGTCTATATAAGCGACAATTCCATCTATGACTTCTCCTAAATTGTGAGGAGGAATATTCGTAGCCATACCTACAGCAATTCCTTGAGAGCCGTTGACTAAAAGATTAGGAAATCGAGAGGGAAGTACAACTGGTTCCTTTAAAGTCTCATCAAAGTTTGGCACAAAATCTACTGTCTCTTTGTTGATATCTGTAAGCATCTCAAGGGCAATTTTTGAAAGCCTCGCCTCTGTGTACCTCATGGCAGCCGGAGGGTCTCCATCTATGCTTCCAAAGTTTCCGTGCCCATCTATCAAAGTTTCTCTCATTGAAAAATCCTGTGCTAGTCTCACTAAAGTATCGTAAACAGCTGCATCACCGTGAGGATGGTATTTTCCTAAAACTTCACCAACAACTGCAACGCTCTTTTTATATGGCTTGTCAGGGGTTAATCCCAACTCATTCATAGCATAGAGAATCCTTCTATGAACTGGTTTTAAACCATCTCTCACATCTGGCAATGCCCTTCCAACAATTACACTCATCGCATAATCTATATAAGATTTTTTCATTTCATCTTCAATGTCTACAGGGATTACTTTCTCTTTTTCTTCACTCATCTATTTCACCTCTTTTATATGTCCAAGTTTCTAACTGTTTTTGCATATTTTTCTATAAATTCCCTTCTTGGTTCGACTTTATCCCCCATCAAAATGGTGAAAATTTCATCTGCAGCTATCGCATCCTCTAATGTAACTTTAAGCATCGTCCTCTTCTCTGGATCCATAGTTGTATCCCATAACTGGTCAGCATTCATTTCTCCAAGACCTTTATACCTTTGAACAGTATAATTTTCCCTTCCAATTTCATTTAAGATCTTGTCTAATTCTCTATCCGAGTAAGCATAATATACCTTTTTGCCCTTTGTAATTTTATATAAAGGTGGTTGAGCAATGAACACATTTCCATTTTCAATTAAAGGTCTCATAAACCTATAGAAAAATGTTAAAAGTAATGTCCTAATATGGCTTCCATCTACGTCTGCATCTGTCATTATAACTATTTTGTGGTACCTTAACTTACTTATATCAAAATCATTCCCTACGCCAGTACCTAAAGCAGTTATCATTGCTCTTATCTCTTCATTAGACAATATCTTGTCAAGTCTTGCCTTCTCTACATTTAAAATTTTTCCTCGGAGTGGAAGTATCGCTTGAAATCTACTGTTTCTACCTGATTTAGCAGAACCTCCTGCAGAGTCACCCTCTACCAAGAAAAGCTCACATTTGGAAGGGTCTTTCTCCGAACAGTCGGCAAGTTTACCCGGCAAAGTAGTATTTTCAAGAGCAGACTTTCTTCTGGTAAGCTCTCTGGCTTTTCTCGCAGCTTCCCTTGCTCTTGCTGCTTGAGTAGCTTTTTCTACTATAACTTTTGCAACTGAGGGATTTTCTTCTAAAAAAGCCGAGAGTTTTTCTGTTACTACATTTTCTACAATAGACCTCATTTCAGAATTTCCTAATTTTGTTTTAGTCTGTCCTTCAAACTGTGGATTTTTTAATTTTACACTTACAATAGCTGTAAGTCCTTCTCTTACATCTTCACCCTGTAAATTTTTCTCGTTATCTTTTATAATCCCGTATTTTCTTGCGTAATCATTAATGACTTTAGTCAAAGCTGCTTTAAAGCCTACTAGATGGGTACCGCCTTCTCTAGTATCAATATTATTAGCAAAACTAAAGATATTTTCATTATAGCTGTCATTATACTGCATGCAAACCTCTACTTCATAGTCGCTATTTTTCGCTTCCATGTATATAGGCTCTTCATGGAGGACTTCTTTATTTCTATTTAAATACTTTACAAAAGATATAATTCCACCTTCGTAGTTAAAGACCTCTTCTTTTCCGTGTCTTTCGTCTATAAGCTTAATATTTATACCCTTATTTAAAAACGCTAATTCTCTCAATCTTTGAGCTAATACATCATAGTCGAATACAGTTTCTTCAAAAATCTCCTTATCCGGCTTAAAAGTAATAGTTGTACCTGTCTCTTCTGTCTCTCCAATAACCTCTAAATCCGTTTTGGGAACTCCTCTTTCATATATTTGCCTATAAATTTTCCCATGTTGTTTTACAATAACTTCTAATTTTTCAGATAATGCATTTACAACAGAAACACCTACTCCGTGCAATCCTCCAGATACTTTATAAGCGTCATTATTAAATTTTCCACCTGCATGTAACATCGTTAAAGCTACTTCTACAGCCGGTTTTCCAACTTTTGGGTGAACATCTGTAGGTATACCTCTTCCGTCGTCTTCAACCGTTATAGAATTATCTTTGTGTATAGTAACTACTATATTTTTGCAATAACCGGCCAATGCTTCATCTATACTATTATCGACTACCTCGTATACAAGGTGATGCAGTCCTCTGCTACCAGTAGAACCTATATACATTCCTGGCCTTTTTCTCACAGCTTCTAAACCCTCTAATATTTGTATTTGACTCGCAGTATAAGTTTCATCCTTTGCCATATTCACAACCTCCGCAAATTTATCCAACAGTTTTATTTTATCATTCTTTTAAGAATTGCTCAATTCAAAACATTTCCCGAAAAATTTCCCGGGAAATGAAGAGGAAATAATTTTATTTTTATTATTGCCTATAATATAATATACTTAACAAATATACCTATAATATAATATACTTAAATTGAGGTGAATTCAATGGCTACTTATGAAGATTTTTTAAAACTTGACATACGTATAGGAAGAATAATTGAGGTAGAAGACTTTCCAAAAGCAAAAAAACCTGCTTATAAGTTAAAAATTGACTTTGGCGAATTAGGAATCAAAAAGTCCAGCGCTCAAATAACAAAATTGTACAAAAAAGAAGAGTTGTATAATAAATTGGTGGTCTGCGTAGTTAATTTTCCTCCAAAACAAGTAGTAGATTTTATATCTGAAGTATTGTTGCTTGGAGTTGATGACGAAGATGGGAATGTCGTCTTGCTTCAACCAGAAAGAGAAGTAAAAATAGGCAATAAAATCTATTAATGGTTTTATTTTTTATGGAAGGTGGTAAATAATGAAATTTTTAGGCGTCAACATAGGTAAACTCATCAACATATCCTGCAAAATCACAGGAAAAGGTGGAACATCTCTTCCCGGAAAAATCGCACTAAAGTACGATTCTAAATTAATTGAAAAACTAATAGGGCCCATAAAAAACAACAAAGTAATAATAACAGGTACAAATGGCAAAACTACAACTTCCGGATTAATAGCCTCTATTTTGACCACTGCTGGGAAAAGTGTTGTACACAACAAAGAAGGAGCAAATATGAAAACGGGAATTGCGACTGCTTTAATAAAAAGCAGCAATTTTTTGGGAAATTTACAAAAAGATGCGACCGTTTTTGAAGTAGATGAAGCAAACATGCCCATTGTGATAGAAGATGTAAAACCCAATATAGTAGTAATAACCAACTTTTTTAGAGACCAATTAGACAGATATGGAGAACTAGATACAACAGTAGAAAAAGTAAAAAAAGCCCTTTTAAACCTGCCACAAGATTCTATAGTATTACTAAACGCTGATGAACCTTTTACAGCTTCAATAGGAGATGAAATAAAATCGAAAGTTTTTTACTATGGAATTGAAGACAACATTGAAGGAATTAACTCCTCTTCTTTTGAACAAAAATACTGTCCAATTTGTGCCCACAAATACGAATATAAAAAAATATATTACGGGCAACTGGGAGACTATTACTGCCCCAATTGTGGCAAAAAGCGGCCAAATCCTAATTTTAAAGCCACTAATATATTTTTAAATGAAGATGGAATAAATTTTAATCTATACTATAAAGATAAAATTTTTACAGTTAAAAGTAGATTAATAGGCTTATACAATGTGTATAATTTATTAGCAGCTATATCTGCTGGCATTTTGTTGAACATAGACTTTAGCACTATATTAAAAGCAATAGAAAGCTATTGGCCAATAGAAGGAAGATTACAAAAAACTAAAATAAAAAGCAAAAGGACAATAATAAATTTAATCAAAAACCCCATCGGTTTTGAAAGCACTTTAAATATGCTATCTCAATTTAATAAACCCTTAAACCTTTTAATTTCTATAAATGATAATTACGCTGATGGAAGGGATGTGTCTTGGCTGTGGGATGTAAACTTAGAAAGCTTTTTATCAAAGACAAAAGTAAACTATATAGTAACTTCAGGTTTAAGGGCAGAAGACATGGCAGTAAGATTAAAATATGCCGGCTTTGATATTAAAAAAATAAAAATAATAAATTCTATAGAAAAAGCTCTTGACACTATAGCTGATTTAACAGAAGAAGAATTAATAGCTGTACTTCCCAACTACACTTCTTTGTATGATGTAAGCAAATATTTAAAATTACAGGAGGCAAAAAAATGAAATTAGTCGTTGGCCACATGTATCCTGATTTATTAAACTTATATGGAGACATAGGAAATATTGTAGCTTTAAAAAAAAGATGTGAATGGAGAAAAATTGAAATAGAGATAAAGCCAATAACTTTAGATTACACTGAAGAATTTACTGACATAGACCTTCTATTCTTAGGAGGAGGGTCAGATAGAGAGCAAAAAATTGTAAGTGATGATTTAAAAAATAAAAAGGGTAAAAATTTGAAAACAGCTATTGAAGATGGTTTGACAGTATTAGCTATATGTGGAGGATATCAATTACTTGGAGAATACTATCAAACTCTGGCTGGTAGCAAATTAGAAGGTTTAGGAATTTTAAAAGCCTGGACAATAGCTGGTAATAGAAGAATGATAGGAAATATAGTTATAGATACAAATATAGCCGATAAAAATTTTAAAATGGTAGGTTTTGAGAATCACTCAGGAAAAACTTTTTTGGAAAAAATGGAGCCTTTAGGTAAAGTAATAATTGGAAATGGAAATAATGGAGAAGATAAAACAGAAGGATGTATCTATAAAAATGTGTATGGAACATATCTCCACGGTCCAGTACTACCCAAAAATCCTGAATTTGCAGATATTTTAATTGAAACTGCTTTAAAGAGAAAATATGGAAAAGTAGAATTAACTCCTTTGGATGACTCTTTAGAACAACAAGCTAAACAATCTTTGATAGAAAGATTTGTAAAAAAATAGAGGATTACGGCCTCTATCAGCTTGTTGACAAAGTATAATTTTGATTGGCATTTTGTTGCTCCAGCGACAAAGCAGGCTAAACTAACGCTCGCTCTCAGACTCCAGCGGGGTTCCGGCCACATTCGACATCCTGTCTCAGGTGGCCGCTTCCGCCATCCGTGGCTCCAGCCCCGCCTCCGTC
>NZ_AVAF01000009.1 GCF_000445185.1 Thermoanaerobacter sp. A7A | reverse complement strand
CTTTCGCGGAAGAGTAGGTCGCTGCCGGTAAAATTTTATATATTATTTAAAAAGAGGTAGTCTGTTTTTAAAATGGACTATCTCTTTTCTGTTTTTTTTATGCTATAATAAATTAAAAATTTCTTTGGAGGGTTTTGGTCATGTTAAAAAGTAATAGAATTGAACTTGTTCCATTTGAGAGCAAATATTTTGAAAAATTTGTAGAGTTTCGGAATAGTGATGATAGTAGAAATTTAACGATGCCGGGTATACCATATCCTGTTACAGTAGAAACTGTTGCAGAAAGGTGGAAAACAAAAAAAGATCCAAAAGAAAATGGAGAATTCGCTATAATACTTAGGAGCACAGGTGAATATATAGGAAATGTTTCATATAATAATGTCGACTGGAAAAATAGAAACTGTGAGATTGCGATAATGATTGGGGAAGAAAAACACAGAAATAAAGGCTATGGTACGGAAGCTTTAAATTTACTACTGGATTTTATTTTTAATGAATTAAATTTACATCGAGTAGAGTTAAGGGTTTATGATTTTAATGAAAGGGCAATAAAGAGTTATGAAAAATGTGGTTTTAAAAAAGAAGGGCTATTGAGAGAAGTAGTATATAAGCACGGTAAGTACATAAATGAATATGTAATGGGAATTTTAAAAGAGGAGTTTATTAATAGAAACAATTATTACCAGGAAAATAATAACAATAATAAGTGAACAAGGAGGATAGTTATGAGAGCTTTTATTGGAATTGATATAGGCGAAAAAGCTATAGAGCAGATAGTGAGATTTCAGGAAACATTGAAAAACTATACTGTAAAAGGGAGATGGACTTATAAAGATAATTTCCACATCACATTAAAATTCTTAGGAGAAATAGAAGTAGAGGCTATTTCTAAAATAGAAGAAGCGGCAAAAGTTGCAGTAAAAGGCATCAGCCCTTTTTACATACGACTTTCAGAAGTAGGATTTTTTAAAGGTGATAAGGAGATGAGAGTTCTGTGGATAGGAACAGAAGAAAGTGAATTTCTAAATAAATTGCATCACAATATAGATAAAGAATTATATAAAATAGGATTTGCAAAAGATGAAAGAAAATTTACTTCTCACATTACTATTGCCAGAGACATACGTTTAAACATTGGAATAGAAGAAGTAAATAATCTTTTTGAAAAACAAGAGAAAGAGGCTATTTTAGTAGATACAATTTTTTTGTATGAGAGCGTTATACAAGAAAATAGAAGAAAATATATTCCTATATTTAGTGTGCCTTTAAAATAAGAAATAAGATGCCTAAAAAGCATCTTACTCTGGGTCTACATAAAGGGTCTTTTGGTTTGTATATATTACAAAACCTGGTTTTGCGCCAGAAGGTTTTTTTACGTATTTTTTTAAGGTATAATCAACAGGTACATTTGAAGAATTTTTCGCTTTGCTATATTTGGCGGCTAATTTTGCAGCTTCAATAAAAGTTGTTTCAGGCACAGATTTGTTATTTGTCTTTATTATGACGTGGGACCCTGGTATGTCTTTTGTGTGAAGCCATATATCGTTAGGATTTGCGAATTTTAACGTTAGATAATCGTTTTGAGTGTTATTTTTCCCTATATATATGTCGAAACCGTCTGAAGATACTACATGTAACGGTTGAGAAAGAGTTTGCCGTGATATTTTTTTCTTTTGCTGCTTATGTATATACCCTTGTTCAGATAGTTCATTTTTTATTTCCTCTATTTCTGATGGTAATGTACAATTTTCCAAGTTCACTAGTTGACCTTCTAAATAAGTTATTTCCTCAAGAGTATCGGATATTTGTTTTTCTATTATTTTATTGGCATTTTTTAACTTGCTGTATTTTTTAAAATATCTTTGGGCATTTTCTGAAGGGGAATATTTTTTGTCAATGGGTATTTCAATTTCTTCGCCAGTGTAATAGTTTATAGTTTTGAAGCTTTCCATTCCTTTTTTTAGAAGGTGCATATTTGCTGTTATAAGTTCGCCGTAAAGTCTAAAAGTGTCAGCATTTTTTGCTTCGTTTAATTCTTGTTGAAGTTTATCTAATTTGTTATAAAGTTTTTCTAAATTGTTGTTGATGATTTTTCTTAAATCCGAGGACCTTGCTTGCAAATTTACTATATTTGCTTTTTCACTGAAAAATTTACAAGCAGCTTGGTTCACTGTAGGGAAAAAAGTTTTTGTAATATATTGAGTCAAATCAATACACGAAAAGTCAATAACTTCATTTTCCTGAAAAGCAATGCAAGGTTTTAAATTTAAGCTTAAAACATCTTCGTATATTTTTTTTATGTTTTGATATAGATTTTCAATTTGCTCATCTTCTATTGATTCTACAAATCTGTCAGATATATTACATCTAAAAGCAACTTCTCTTGCTAAAGTGGGGCTATATCCTTGTAAAATATCTACTAAGGCTTTTTCAATTTTTTTTGATTTGTAGTTGTTAAGTACTTCCTTGAAAGAGGCTAAGAAGAGATTATTTATATTTAACTTTTCCTGCAGTGGTGGATAGACATATTGCCTCCCAGGTAGTACTTCTCTTACTTTACTCATATCGGAATATACTCTTTTTATGCTATCTATTATTGTTTGAGTAGCTTTGTCAATTAATATGATATTGCTGTGTCTTCCCATTATTTCAATAATTAGAGTTTTAATTGTTTGATTTTCTAATTCGTCTTTTGTTTCTATGTCGATTTTTACTATTCTGTCAAATTCTACTTGTTTTATATCTATTATCCTGCCGCTTTGAAGAAATTTTCTCAATAGCATGCAAAACATTGGAGGCTCAGCAGGATTTTCTTTATTTTCTTCTGCAAGATA
Source organism: Thermoanaerobacter sp. A7A (assembly GCF_000445185.1). Taxonomy (GTDB): domain Bacteria; phylum Bacillota; class Thermoanaerobacteria; order Thermoanaerobacterales; family Thermoanaerobacteraceae; genus Thermoanaerobacter. Next base: position 10,720 of record NZ_AVAF01000009.1, on the reverse strand, counting down.
TATTCTTGGATAATTTGCATTAGCAGACAATAGCAGTTTATAGTTTTTACCTTTATTTCGTATTATAAAGATTAATTCTTCTTTTTCAGGTTGATATATTTTATCAATTCTTCCACCAATAATTTCTTCTTTTAGTTCTTTTATTATTGCATGTAAAGTTATGCCGTCCAAAGCCATAGTATAACCTCCAGATTTTATTGTATATAAAAAGTATACCATGAAATCGAAGGGTTTAATAGTGAAAAATTGATTGTGTTGATTTTAGTTGTAACATTTGTTACAATAAAACAAGATGTAAAAATAGGAATTAAAGTTTAATTGCCATAAGTAGAAAATTGAAAAGCAAGAGAAAGAAAGATAGAGGAGGTGGAAAGTTGAAGTGGTTACTTTTTGTGTATAAGGTCCCAAGTGATTCGTCAACAGCTAGGGTTACTATATGGAGAAGAATAAAAAAAATTGGCGCTTTGTATTTACAACAGTCTGTATGTATTGTGCCTTACATGGAAAGGTTTTTAAAAGAAATAGAGAAGCTAAAGGATGAAATTAAAGGCTTTGGAGGAGATTTTAAAGCCTTTGAAGTAGTGGCCCTTGATGAAGAAATAGAGAAGGATGTGATAGAACAATTTAATCATCAAAGGAGGGAAGAATATAGTGAAATAAAGGAACAATGTGAAGAGTTTTTTAAAGAGATTGAAAAAGAGATAGCAAGAAAAAATTTTACTTTTGCAGAATTAGAGGAAAATGAAGATGAGTTGAATAAGTTATATAAGTGGTTTGAAAAAGTAGCCCAAAGAGATGTGTTTGAGTGTGAAATGAAAAAAGAGGTTAAGGATTTATTAGAAAAAGCCAGTCGAGACTTTGAATATTTTGCTTCATTGGTTTATGAAAATAATAAAGAGTGAAGGGAGGCATTTTAATTGTTAAATGTAATTATTTTGGGGTTGACAAGTCTTCTTACAGATATATCTACTGAAATGGTATATCCTTTGATTCCACTTTTTCTCACCTCTCAACTGGGGGCAAGCCCGGCAATAGTGGGTATCATTGAAGGTTTTGCAGAAAGTTTAGCTAGCATACTTAAAGTTTTTTCAGGGTACATATCTGATAAAGTAGGTAAAAGAAAACCTTTAGCTATAGCTGGATATTCTTTTTCCACTATAGGAAAAATGTTTTTGTATTTTGCTACTTCATGGGGATGGGTGTTTTTAGGTAGAACTAGTGACAGATTTGGAAAAGGAATACGAACAGCCCCGAGAGATGCTTTAATTGCTGAAGCTGTAGATAAAGATAAGATCGGAAGAGCATATGGACTTCATAGAGCATTGGATACCTTAGGGGCAACGATTGGAATTGCTTTAGCCTATTATTTTTTGACTTCTTACAAAGGGAATTATAAGGCGGTTTTTATGTATTCTTTAATACCAGCTTTTTTAGGAGTTTTTGTGCTGTTTTTTGCTAAGGAAAGCAAAGTAACAAATCAACTTTCAAAAAAGCTTTCATTTTCTTGGAGAAGTCTTGATAGACGCCTTCAAATGTTTTTAATAGTTATTTTAATTTTTGCCTTGGGTAATTCCTCTAATCAATTTTTGCTTTTAAGGGCGAAAAATGTGGGATTTAGCGATTCGGATGTTATACTTTTGTATTTGGTGTACAACATAGTTTATATGATTTTTTCGTATCCTATGGGAAGATTGTCGGATAAAATAGGAAGAAAGAAACTTCTCATCATCGGCTATTTCCTTTACGGAATAGTGTATTTGGGATTTGCTGTTTTTGGCTTTAAAAGTGCTATGTGGATATTATTTTCTGTTTATGGTTTGTACATCGCTTTGACTGAGGGTGTTGAAAAAGCTTTAGTTGCGGAGATTTCTCCACCTCATTTAAAAGGTACAGTTATAGGGCTTCATGCTACTTTTACAGGCATTGGCCTTTTACCGGCTTCTTTTATAGCGGGAATACTTTGGGATACATTGGGAGTAACTGCACCTTTTTATTTTGGCGGAATTATGGGAGTTTTGGCTGCTATTGGCCTTATGATCGTTTTATGATTGTTTTCCTCACATTTTCTTAAAATATCTAACCAAATTAGCCTTTTTTGTGTTATAATATCCTTGAAGATTAGAAAATGGAGTGATATAGGTGAAATTTACTAAAATGCATGGATTGGGAAATGACTTTATAGTAATTGAGGCTCGAGAAAATGTAGATTATAGTGAATTAGCTATTAAACTTTGTGATAGGCATTTTGGTATAGGGGCGGATGGTCTTTTAGTCGTTGAGCCTTCAGGAATTGCGGATATTAGGATGAGGATTTTTAATGCAGATGGTAGCGAAGCAGAAATGTGCGGTAATGGTTCTAGGTGTTTTGCAAAATATGTTTATGAAAGAGGGATAGTAAAAAAAGAGAAAATGGCAGTGGAAACCTTAGCGGGAGTGATTATGCCAGAAGTTTTTGTAGAAAATGGGAAAGTAGAAAGTGTAAAAGTTTACATGGGTAGTCCTATTTTTGAGGCTAATAAAATACCTGTAAAAAGTGACAAGCAAAAATTTATAAATGAGCCGGTAAAAATAGAGGGGAAAGTTTATAAATTAACTTCTCTAAGGGTAGGAGTGCCTCATACTATTGTTTTTGTAGAATCATTAGATGAAAATATGATTAAAGAATTAGGTCCTAAAATTGAAAAATCTTCCCTTTTCCCTCAAGGCACAAATGTAGATTTTGTAAAAGTAGAAGATAAAGAAAATATTTCTATAAGGACTTGGGAAAGAGGTGTGGGGCTTACTCTTGCTTGTGGAAGCGGTGCCTGTGCCTCTGCAGTAGCTTCAGCAGTTTTAGGTAAAACGGAGCAAAATGTCAATGTCCATTTTAAAGCTGGAAAACTTTTAGTAGAATGGCTGGAAGACAATAGTATTTATTTATCAGGAAGTGTGGAAGAAGTCTTTAGAGGTGAGATAGAGCTTTAGTTTAATACAGAGAGAATTTGACTATAATAAGAAAAAGGTGATATGATGATAAAAAGCATGACCGGTTATGGAAGAGGTGAGATTAAGGAGAAAGGCTATTATATAACTGTGGAAATTAAATCTTTAAACCACAGATTTTTAGATATAAATTGCAGAATGAATAAACTTTTAAGTGGACTTGAAGAAAAAGTGAGAGAATTTGTTTCAAAGCAGATTGAGAGAGGGAGAATAGAATTAAATATTGGCTTTGAAGTATATGAAAAAAGCATTAATGTTATAGAAATTGATGAGAGTCTTTTGTCAGAATATCTTAGAGTTTTTACTGATATAAAGTCTAAATTTGAATTAGAAGGATTTATAAAGGTAAGTGATTTGGTGTATTTGCCAGAGGTTATCAAAGTAAAGAATGATGATTTGGATTTAGAAGAAATATGGGAGTTATTAAAACTGCCATTGAGTGAAGCTATTAATAACCTCATTGACATGAGAAACAAAGAAGGTATAAAATTATACGATGATGTAGTTAATAGGATAGACAAAATTTCAGATATAGTAAAAGAGATTGAAGATTTGAGTTTTGTAATGGTAGAAGATTATAGAAAAAGATTGGAACAGCGTATAAAAGAATTGGGGGTAGATATAGATCATAATAGGATGGCAATGGAAATAGCAATTATTGCTGACAAGTCATGTATTGCTGAAGAAAGAACAAGGCTTAAAAGCCACATTATCCAATTTAAAGATTCTTTAGAAGAAGAAGGGTCTGTAGGTAAAAAATTAGATTTTATAGTTCAAGAGATGAATCGTGAAGCTAATACCATTGCTTCAAAGTCAATAGACTATAGAATTTCTAGTAAAGTCATTGACTTGAAAAATGAAATTGAAAAAATTAGAGAACAAGTTCAAAATATTGAGTAGGGAGGAAAAAGTATGTCGATTAAATTAATAAATATTGGTTTTGGCAATATAATTTCGGCTAATAGATTGGTGGCAATAGTTAGTCCAGAATCTGCACCTATAAAAAGAATAATTCAAGAGGCAAAAAATAGAGGTATGCTTATCGATGCTACATATGGTAGAAGAACAAGAGCCGTTATAATTACTGATAGTGACCACATAATACTTTCTGCTGTTCAACCAGAGACCGTAGCTAATCGTCTCAATTCTAACAAGGAGATATTAGAAGATACTTTAGAAGAAGAGGAAGAAGAGGAAGAGTAGGGGGAATTTGTGTTGTCGAAAAAGAAAAAAGGGTTACTTATTGTACTTTCTGGGCCGTCAGGGGCAGGAAAAGGTACTATATGTAAAGCCTTAATGGAAAAAGAAAAAAACTTAAAATTGAGTATATCTGCTACAACTCGTCAGCCGAGAGTAGGTGAAGTAGAAGGGAAAAATTATTTTTTTAAATCAGAAGATGATTTCCTTAAAATGATTGAAAGTGATTCTTTTTTAGAATGGGCCAAAGTTTACGACCATTATTATGGTACTCCTAAGGAGTTTGTTTTAAAAAATTTAGAAGAAGGAAACGATGTGGTGTTAGAAATAGACATTCAAGGAGCTTTAAAGATAAAAGAAAAGTTTCCTGAGGGGGTTTTTATTTTTATATTGCCTCCTTCAATGGAAGAATTAAAAAATAGGATTAAAAAACGGGGGACAGAGACAGAAGAGGAGATAATAAAAAGATTTAAAAGTGCTTATGAAGAATTAAATTATGTTTCCAAGTACAATTATGTAGTTATAAATGATAGTGTAGAAGAAGCGGTTGAAAAAATTAGAGCTATAATTATTGCAGAAAAATGCAGAGTTGATAGAAATAAGGATTTGTACTTAGAAATCAGGGAGGGATTGACATGATTTTATATCCATCAATTGTAGATTTAATGGAAAAAGTGGATAGCAAGTATACTTTGTGTTCTTTAGTTGCAAAAAGAGCAAGACAGCTTATTGCTGGTGACACTAAATTATTAGACATAGATTCTGATAAACCTGTAACAATTGCTACAGAAGAAGTAAATAAAGGACTTATTACTTATCAAAGACCGCAAAAATATGGAATAAAATAGAGGGTGTTGAAATGAATACAAGCAAAAAAAATGTAGTATTAGGGGTTACAGGAGGTATAGCAGCTTATAAAGCTGCTGACCTTACATCTCGATTAGTAAAAAAAGACATAAATGTGGATGTCATAATGACAAAGGAAGCTACAAATTTCATAAGCCCTCTCACTTTTGAGGCTTTAACTAACAATAAAGTAGTTGTTGATATGTTTGCAGATAGGAAATATTGGGAGATTGAACATATTTCTTTAGCAAAAAAAGCAGATGTATTTGCAATAGTTCCAGCAACTGCAAATATTATTGCTAAAATTGCTCATGGGATTGCAGACGATATGTTAACTACTACTATTCTTGCTACAAAGAGTCCTGTACTAATTGCTCCCGCCATGAATACAAACATGTATACCAATCCTGTAACTCAAAAGAATATTAAAATTTTAAAAGAATATGGTTTTTTATTTGTGGAGCCAGCTGCCGGAAGGCTTGCTTGTGGAACTTATGGCGCAGGAAGATTGGCTGATGTAGATGAGATTGAAAAAGCTATTTTAGAGTTATTGGACAATGAGAAAAAAAGAGATTTTGAAGGGAAAAAGGTGTTAGTAACAGCAGGGCCTACTCGAGAGCCTCTTGATCCTGTAAGATACATTACAAATCGCTCTTCGGGTAAAATGGGCTATGAGATTGCAAAAGCTTTAGTGGAAAGAGGGGCACAAGTGATTTTAATTTCTGGGCCTACTTATATAGAGGTACCTAAAGATGTGACTTTTATTCCTGTAGAAACAGCGGTAGATATGTACAATGCTGTCATGATGCACCTTAATGAAGTAGACATTGTCATAGGGGCTGCAGCTGTTTCTGACTACAGACCTAAAGAGATGAAAAAAGAAAAGATAAAAAAAGATGAAGAGAAATTAACTATTGAATTAGTTAAAAATCCAGACATAATGTATGAAGTAGGACAGAAAAAAGGAAACAAGATTTCGATAGGTTTTGCTGCTGAAACTACTAATTTAGTAGAATATGCACAAAGAAAGTTAAAGGAGAAAAATATGGATTTAATAGTTGCAAATGATGTAACTCAAAAGGGAGCAGGTTTTGAAGTAGACACGAATATAATAAAAATCATAGATAGAGATTTAAACGTAAAGGAGTATCCTTTGATGACAAAGATAGAAGCTTCTCATGTGATATTAGATGAAATAGCTAAATTGTTGTAAGGCCTTTCGGCTTTTTTTATTTGGTAAATATTTAACAGGCGGAGGTTGCCATGTTTGCCGAGGTCGTTGTAGACATTAAATCTTCTAATACTGACAGGGTATATACTTATCGTATTCCTGAAGGAATGAATGTAAAAATTGGGATGAGGGTATCTGTCCCCTTTAATAATAGGTTTATAGAGGGATATGTAATAAGTATTACTGACAAGGCGTCTTATTCAGTGGATAAAATAAAGGATATCCATAGGATTTTAGACAGCTATAGCATATTTGATGAAAAAATGATTGAACTGGCTAAGTGGATGAAGGATTATTATAAATGTTATTTTTCTGAAGCTCTCCAGACTATAATGCCTGTAGGGATAAAGCAAGGGGAAAAGAAAGTAAAGGTTGTGAAAATAAATATTGATGAGATACCTTCACAGCTTTCCAAAAAGGCGCCAAAGCAATACGAAATATTACAATATTTAAAAAATAGAAGTCCTATTAGGCTTTCTGAGCTTGTCAAGGTGCTCAATATAGACTATGGAGTTATAAAAAGTTTACAAAATAAAGGGTATATAGAAATTTACGAGGAAGAAGTATTGAGATTTAGTGTAAAAGATATTGAAAAAACTAAGCCTCTATTATTGACAGAAGAACAACAAAGAGCTGTAGAAGAGGTTAAAAGGTCTATCTTGACAGGCACTTTTGATAAATATTTGCTTTTTGGTGTAACAGGAAGTGGCAAAACTGAAGTTTATCTTCAATTGATAGATGAAGCTATAAAAATAGGCAAAAGCGCTATAGTTTTAGTACCAGAAATCTCATTGACGCCTCAGACTATTGAAAGGTTTGTGAGTCGATTTGGCAATAGAGTGGCTGTAATTCACAGTGGCCTTTCACCGGGAGAACGTTTTGATGAATGGAGAAAAGTAAAAAATGGTTTAGTGGACGTAGTAGTTGGTGTGAGAAATGCAGTTTTTGCTCCTTTTAATAATCTTGGCCTCATTATAATTGACGAGGAACATGAGACCACCTACAAACAATCAGACTTAAGACCTAAATATAATGCTAAAGAAGTGGCAGAAAAGCGGTGTGAAATAGAAAAAGCAGTTCTGGTTATGGCCAGTGCTACTCCTTCTTTAGAGACCTATTATAAAGCTAATAAAGGAGAATATAAACTTATAAGACTTACAAAAAGGATTAATGTTTCTATGCCGCAGATAGAAGTTGTCAATATGAGTGAGGAATTGGCAAGCGGAAATACTTCAATATTTAGTCGCAAATTATTTTCCTATATAAAAGAAAATCTTAAAAGGAAAGAGCAAACTATTCTTTTTTTAAACAGAAGAGGATACTCTTCATTTGTTTCCTGCAGAGATTGCGGTTATGTGCCTAAATGTCCTAATTGTGATATTTCTTTAACTTATCATTTTGAAGATAAAAAATTGGTTTGCCATTATTGTGGTTATGAGGAGACTATGAAAGATACATGTCCTAAATGTGGAAGTAAAAGGATTAGGTATTTAGGCATAGGGACCGAAAGGGTAGAAAACGACATAAAAAAGTTTTTTCCTAATGCAAGAGTTTTGAGGATGGATGTAGATACCACAAGAAAAAAAGGGTCTCATGAGAAAATTTTTTATGACTTTAGAAATGGTAAGGCAGACATTCTAATCGGTACGCAAATGATATCTAAAGGCTTTGACATTCCAAATGTTACGTTGGTGGGAGTAATACTTGCAGATATAACTTTAAATCTTCCTGATTTTAGGTCCAGTGAGAGGACTTTTCAGCTGCTTACTCAGGTAGCTGGAAGGGCAGGAAGAGGTGAAAAGCCTGGAAGAGTAGTAATACAGACCTATGAAGATGACCACTATAGTATAGTTACTGCAAAACAGCAAAATTATGTGAAGTTTTACAACGAAGAGATAAAATACAGAGAAATTTTTAGATACCCTCCTTTTTCACATCTAATGAATATAGTGGTATCAGGAGAAAAGGAGGAAGAGGTTAAAAATACTGCTGTAAGCACTTATTTAACTTGTCAAAAGCTTATTAACAAACTTCAAAATAAGAGTTATAATAAAATATTAGGACCTGCTCCAGCTCCTATAAGTAAAATAAACAACCGATATAGATGGCAGGTCATTTTAAAAAGTGAAGATAGAGACATCTTGACGGAGATAGCAGAAGAAATTCAAAAGATGAAATATTCTAAAGATATAAGGATAGCTGTAGACATTGACCCTTTGAGTATAATGTAAATTTAAGGAGGTATTTATTTTGGCAATAAGGTATGTTAGAAAAATTGGAGATGAGGTCTTAAGAAAAAAAGCAAAACCTGTTACAGAGATAAATTCTCATATTTTGACTATATTAGAGGATATGGCACAAACTATGTATCTCAACGATGGAGTAGGATTGGCTGCTAATCAAATAGGAGTGTTGAGAAGGTTAGTTGTCATAGATGTGGGAGAAGGTCTTTTAGAGCTTATAAACCCTGAGATTGTATATGAAGAAGGAGAACAAGTAGGGGCCGAAGGATGTTTAAGTATTCCGGGAGTAGTAGGAGAGGTTAAAAGGCCTAAAAAAGTAAAGGTAAAATATTTGGATAGAGAAGGTAAAGAGAGGGAAATTGAAGGAGAGGATTTACTGGCAAGAGCTTTATGCCATGAAATAGACCATTTAAACGGGGTTTTGTTTATAGATAAGGCTATAAGATTTTTAGATGAAGAAGAAAAAGAACAGGTTAAGGAGGTATGACTTGTTGAAAATTGTCTTTATGGGGACGCCTGAATTTGCCGTCCCCTCTTTGCAAAAGCTTTTTGAAGAAGGATATGATGTGGCTGCAGTGGTTACGCAGCCAGATAAACAGAAAGGAAGAGGAATGAAATTTAGCTTTTCTCCTGTCAAAGAAGTGGCATTGCAAAAAGGAGTAGAAATTTTACAGCCGGAGAAAATAAAAAACAACCCAGAGTTTTTAAACAGATTAGAAGTGATAAATCCTGACGCCATAGTTGTTGTAGCCTATGGAAAGATTTTACCTGAAGAGATTTTGACTCTTCCTAAATATGGTTGTATCAATGTCCACGCCTCTCTTTTGCCAAAATATAGAGGAGCCGCTCCAATTAATTGGGCTATAATAAATGGTGAAAAAGAAACGGGTATTACTACAATGCTTATGGACAAGGGATTGGATACAGGAGATATGCTTATCAAAAAATCTATTCCTATTTTAGAGGAAGATGATGCGGAAACACTTCATGATAAGCTTTCTCGATTAGGAGCAGAAGTTTTGATAGAAACGTTAAAAGGGTTAGAAAAAGGCAGTTTGACTCCCGTGAAACAGCGGGAAGAGGAGGCTTCTTATTCACCAATACTTACTAAAGAAATGGGACATATAGATTGGAACAAAACGGCAGAAGAAATCCGAAATTTGATAAGGGGAATGAAACCTTGGCCTGGTTGTTACACGTTTTATGGAGATAAAATGTTAAAAATTTGGAAAGGCGAGATAGTTGAATACAATGGGAATGAAGAAAATGGAACAGTTTTAAAGTCAAAAGGGGACTTAATCGTGAAATGCGATAAAGACGCCCTAAAGATAGTAGAAATTCAACAAGAAGGTTCTAAAAAAATGGGTATTAGGGAATATTTAATAGGTCACAATATACCTGAAGGGACAATCTTTAGATAATTTAAAAAGGAGAATTACTTTTGAAGGGGAAAAAAAGAATTTTTTTGGGGATATTGGCAGTTACCTTTTTGGTTTTTACTTTAGTTGTTTTGGGAATTTTATACGTAATAAATAGAGGTAGAATTGAACTTTACAAATATCTACTTATTACGTTAATGATTTTTGTTCTCTTTTTGATGGCTTTAATTGTAGCTGTTATTGGAGCAACATTTTATGTGGTGGTCAGTAAAAAATCTAACAAATTTTTAAGCTCTTTCATAGCAAATTTCTTAGATCTTTTTTATCCCTTCGTGGTATTTGTAGCAAGAGTTTTGGATTTAAAAATTGAAAAGGTAGAGCAGTCTTATATTGAAATAAAGAATTTTTTATTTAATAAAAATATAAAGAGATATGCCCCACAAGACATATTGATATTGTCACCTCATTGCATACAAAATAGCAACTGTAAATTTAAAGTGACTTATGATATAGATAATTGTAGACGATGTGGAAAGTGCCAAATCAATGATTTGGTAAATTTCAAGGAGAAATATGGCGTAAATGTGGCAGTTGCTACAGGAGGTACTCTAGCAAGAAAAGTAGTAAAGGACACAAAGCCAAAGGTTATAATAGCGATTGCTTGTGAAAGAGATTTGACAAGCGGCATGCAGGATGTGAAGCAAATCCCTGTGTATGGTATAATAAATGAGAGACCTAATGGGCCATGTTTTAATACTCGTGTAGAGGTATCAAAGATTGAAGAGACCATAAAAAAAATATTAAATGGAGCATTCCTGTAATGAATAAAAAATAAGGAAGAA
>NZ_AVAF01000008.1 GCF_000445185.1 Thermoanaerobacter sp. A7A | reverse complement strand
AACTAAGATATTAAGAGAAAATAAAAGATAATAGAGGGAGGGTGAATAATATGTTTTGGGATACTACGGTAATACTTTTAATACCTGCTTTAATATTTGCTATGTATGCACAAGCTAAGGTGCAGGGCACTTTTAGCAAGTATGTTCGCGTCAGAAATAGATATGGATATACCGCAGAGGAAGTAGCGAGAAAGATATTGGATAGTATGGGGCTTTATGATGTTAGAATTGAAAGGATACCGGGCAATTTGACTGACCATTATGATCCAAGAGCAAAAGTTTTAAGACTTTCTGAATCTGTTTATGGGAGTGAATCTATAGCTGCAATAGGAGTAGCTGCCCATGAAGCAGGGCATGCGATACAACACGCAAAAGGCTATGTGCCTTTGACTGTAAGAAACAGTCTTGTTCCTGTAGCTAATTTAGGGGCTAATTTAGCTTGGCCTTTAGTAATTTTGGGATTTTTCATGGGTGCTCCTGGATTACATTTGATAAATATAGGTATACTCCTTTTTAGTGCAGCAGTGCTTTTTCAGGTTATTACTTTGCCTGTAGAATTTGATGCAAGCAATAGAGCAATAGCGCTTCTTCAATCAAATGCGCTTTTTACAAGAGAAGATATTGAACCCGCTCGGAAGGTTTTACAAGCTGCTGCTTTGACTTATGTAGCTGCAGCATTAGTTTCTATTATGCAGCTTTTAAGATTGATTATTATAAGAAATAGCAGAGAGTAAAGGAGAAAAAAACAATAAATGAAACCAAGAGAAATAGCTTATGAAATACTTCAAGAAGTGTTGTCAAAAGAAGCTTATGCGAATATTTCCTTTAATAAGCATTTAAGAAGTCAAGAATTAAAAGAAATAGATAGAGGTTTTACTAAAGAGTTGGTATTTGGTGTTATTGAGAGAAAGTACACATTAGATTTTATACTTTCTTTTTTTGTAAAGAAGGCTCCGGATTTAAAAACCATGATTTTTCTTGAAATGGGATTATACCAGCTTTTGTACATGGACAAAGTTCCTTCTTATGCAGCTATAAATGAGACAGTTAATATAGCTAAAAAAGTATTAGGGATAAAAAGAGCAAATTTTATAAATGCAGTTTTAAGAAACTATGAGAGAGAAAAAGAAAAAGTAATTTTCCCTGATAAAGAGAGGGATTTAAAGCAATATTTGAAGGTAACATATTCTTATCCTGATTGGATTGTGGAAAGATTACTAAATAATTATGATAAAGAGAAGGCAGAGGCCTTTTTAAAAAGTTTAAATGAAAGGCCTGAAATTTGCTACAGGGTTAATACTCTAAAGATTGATATTGAAGATTTGAAAAGGCTATTAGATTCTGACGGTATTGTTTATAAAAAAGGTTATTATCTAGAAGAAGCACTGTATATAGATATTAAAAACCCTGAAAGGCATCAATTGTACAAGAAAGGGCTTATTTACATTCAGGATGAGGCTTCTATGTTGGTTTCTAAAACTTTAAATCCTAAAGAAGGAGACACAGTATTAGATGTGTGTGCTGCTCCTGGTGGTAAAACGACTCATATAGCACAATTGATGAAAAATAGTGGTGAAGTTATCGCTTTTGATTTGCATCCTCATAGATTAGAGTTGATAAAAGAAAATTGTAAAAGATTAGGAATTACAAACGTAAAAACTGAAGTCTTTGACTCTACTTTTGTCAATGAAAAGTATTTGGAAAAGGCTGATAAAGTCTTAGCAGATGTTCCTTGTACAGGTATCGGTATAATCAGAAAAAAACCCGATATTAAGTTAAAGAATTATACGAGAAAAGAAATTTCAGAATTAATTGAAGCTCAATATAAAATATTAGACTCCAGTTCAAAATATGTAAAAAAAGGTGGATTTTTGGTGTATAGTACCTGCACTATAGGAAAGGAAGAAAATCAAGATATAATAATGAAATTTTTAAAAGAACACCCTGATTTTAAATTGGTTGATATAAAAGCTGAGATGCCAAGTGGATTAAACATTGAAACTGCTTCTTTAGGATATGTACAAACTACACCTTTAGAACATGAAATTGATGGCTTTTTTATAAGCAAGTTAAGAAGGATAAAATAGGGGAGTTAGTCTGTGCTAAATGTCAGCTAAATAAGTTACCTACTGATTCTTGACAGGGACAAATCTTAATCTTAAATGAACACGGAGGTAATTTGAGTTGTACAATTTAAAAGACATGACATTAGAAGAAATGGAAGAATTCTTTGTAAATATTGGAGAGAGTAGATATAGAGCTAAGCAGATTTACAAGTGGATTTACGACAAAAAAATTACAGATTTTGACGAAATGACAGATATCTCTAAGAATTTGCGCTCAAAATTAAAAGAAATTGCATATATTTCACAACTGAAAATTGAAGCGAGAAGGGTTTCTGAAGTAGATGATACGGTGAAATACCTTTTTTTGCTGGAAGACAACAATATTATTGAAGGAGTTGCTATAAAATACAGGTTTGGAAATACTGCTTGTGTTTCTACTCAAGTAGGGTGCAATATGAGATGTAGCTTTTGTGCTTCTGCTATTGGAGGTAAAGTTAGAGATTTGAAAGCTTCAGAGATGGTAGACCAAGTTATTGCTATAGACGGCGACTATGGCAAGATTTCTAATATTGTTTTGATGGGAAGTGGGGAACCTTTTGACAATTATGATGAAGTGATGAAATTTATAAAAATAGTGAATAACCCTCACGGTTTAGGAATAGGCGGCAGGCATATAACTATATCTACTTGTGGAATAGTTCCTAAAATTTATCAATTTGCAGATGAAAAACTACAGGTTAATTTATCTATTTCATTACATGCTCCTAATGATGAATTAAGAACTCAACTAATGCCAATAAATAAGGCTTATCCATTAGAGGAATTGATGAAAGCTTGTAAGTATTATGTAGAAAAAACAAGGCGCAGGATAACTTTTGAGTATTCTTTAATTGAAGGAGTAAATGATAAAAAAGAACATGCGTATCAATTGGTTGATTTATTAAAAGGGATGTTGTGCCATGTCAATTTGATACCTATTAATTATGTAAAAGAAATAGGCTTTAAAAAGGCAAACAATGAAAAAGTTATGATGTTTAAAAAAATTATTGAAGATGCAGGGATATCATGTACGGTGAGAAGGGAATTGGGAAGCGATATTGAAGCTGCCTGTGGACAGCTGAGGAGAAAGTATTTAAAGGAAAGGTAGGGTTTTTATGATTGTAGCTGCCCTAACTGATATTGGCAATGTGAGAGAAAAAAATGAAGATTATTATTATGCCTCAGAGGAAAAAGATTTGCCACTGTTTATTGTAGCAGATGGAATGGGAGGCCATAATGGGGGTGAAGTTGCAAGTAAGTCTGCAATTGAAGCCATTGTTGATTATTTTAAAAAGAATTATTTTAAACTACATGATAAAGAAATTTTCTCTATAGAAGGTTTTATAGAGAAATCAATTAAATATGCTAATAAAGTTGTTTATTCTCAAGCCTATTCAGAATGTGAATTAACTGGGATGGGTACTACCCTTACTTTGTTATTTTTTGAAAAAAATCATTTTTTTATAGGACATATTGGAGACAGTAGGGCTTATTTAATAAGAGATAACCACATAAAACAAATTACAGAAGACCATTCATTTGTAGAAGAACTTGTAAAAATGGGTAAAATAACTCATGAAGAAGCCCGAGTTCATCCTCAAAAAAATATAATAACCAGGGCTTTGGGAGTTGATGAGGATGTAAAAGTAGATATATTTCATGACACTGTTATGCCAGAAGATATTTTGCTTTTATGCACAGATGGGCTTACTAATTTGGTGACAGACCAACAAATTTTAGATGAATTTACTAAGAATGAAGATATAAATACCTCTTGTGTTAATTTGGTAAATCTTGCAAAGGCTAACGGTGGATATGATAACATAACTCTTATTGCTGTTAAGGAGGTGACATCATGATTGGACGTATATTAGGTAACCGCTATGAAATATTAGAGAAAATTGGCGAAGGCGGAATGGCTAAAGTTTACAAAGCAAAGTGTCATCTCCTTAACAGAATAGTGGCAATCAAGATTTTGAGGCCTGAATTTGCAGCAGATGAGGATTTTGTAAAAAAATTTAGAAGAGAATCTCAGGCAGCGGCAAGTCTTTCTCACCCTAATATAGTGAGTATATACGATGTTGGGCAAGAAGGGGATATTTACTACATTGTGATGGAATATGTAAAGGGACGTACTTTAAAAAAGCTTATAAGTGAAAATGGTGGGCCATTAGAGGTAGGTAGAGCGATAGAAATAGCACGACAAGTTTGCAAGGCATTGGACCATGCCCATAGGAATCGCATTATTCACAGAGATATAAAACCTCAAAATATTCTTGTTACTGATGACGATGTGGTGAAAGTTACTGATTTTGGAATTGCACGAGCTGCTAATGGTTCTACTATAACTTACACTGGAGATGTAGTAGGGACTGCTTATTATTTTTCGCCTGAACAGGCAAGGGGTGGAATAGTAGATGAAAGGACGGATATTTACTCTTTAGGAATCGTCCTTTATGAAATGTTAACGGGAAAAGTGCCTTTTGAGGGCGATAGTCCTATTTCTGTTGCTTTAAAACACATTCAAGAAGATATAATCCCCCCTTCAAAGCTAAATGACAAAGTGCCGAAAGAATTAGATCAAATAGTTTTAAAAGCTACTCAAAAGGATGTAAATCTAAGGTATCAAACTGCAGCAGATTTTCTTAAGGACTTAGACACTTTTTTGCGAAACCCTAAAGAACTAAATTTCAAAGAAGAAGAAATCACAAAAACACGAGTGATTCCTTCTAAAGATGTAGAGGAGTTAAAGAGAGCGGCACAAAGGAAGGAAAAAGAAAAGAAAAGGAGAAATGTCATAAAAAGAATAGCAACTGTTTTATTAATTCTCTTGCTACTGGCTTCTTTGTCTTATGGTACCATATACGTCCTCAATAACTTTTTTAAAGTGAGCGATGTTGTGGTTCCAAATGTTGTTGGTTTGTCCTTAAACCAAGCAAGTAAAATTCTATCAGACCATAATTTAAAGATGGAGATAAGTGAAGAGCGGTATAGCGATAAACCTGAAAATACTATTTTATCTCAAGACCCTCCACAAGGGAGTGTAGTAAAAACTGGAACTACAGTTTATGTAGTGATTAGTAAAGGTACGCAAGTTGTTGTGGTGCCTAATGTTATAAACAAAGATTATTTAGAGGCTAAAAATATTCTTGAGAATATGGGCCTCAAAGCAAATATTATAGAACAATACAATGACCAGTTTCCTAGAGGATATGTTTTTGACCAAAATCCAAGACAAGGAGTACAGGTAGAATATAACACAGTGATTGATCTGTATGTTAGCAAAGGTCAACAGCCGGCAATAATGCCCAACGTAGTTAATATGACATTGGAGGAAGCAACAACTGCCTTAGAAAATGCTGGTTTAAAATTAGGTAAAGTCATTTATAAAGAGACAACTGATGTGCCAGAAAATGTAGTTTTAGAGCAAAGTGTTCCTCCAAACAGTGAGGTTCAAAAGGGAAGTCCGATAGATTTAATTGTCAGCAAGATGCCTCAAGATTCTTTACAACAACGAACTAAAAATGTTATTATTAAATTGCCTGACAAACCGGGTACTATGAAAGTGGATGTGTATGTAATACAAAACGGACAAAAGAATTTAGTATATTCTGATGAACACACTTATCAAGAAAGCCCCCTTACTGTTCCTGTAACGGCATATAAAGGTAAAGCTACAATTGAGGTGGATATAGATGGAGAAGTGTATAGTACAGTGGAGGCGAGATTTTAATTGACAAGGATAGAAGGAAGAATTGTACGAGGAATAGCTGGATTTTATTATGTAGCCACAGAGCACGGCATTGTAGAATGCCGTGCTCGTGGAAAATTTAGAAAAGATAATGTTACTCCCTTAGTAGGTGACATTGTGGAAATTCAAATGATAAACGATAGTGAGGGGTATATTTTAAACATTTTACCTCGAAAAAATGAACTTATAAGGCCCCCTATTGCTAATGTAGATCAAGCGATAATAGTTTTTGCTATTGCCAAGCCGGAGATTAATCGAGTTTTGTTAGATAAAATGATTGTCTTGGCAGAGAGCAATGATATTGAGCCTATAATTTGTATCAATAAGGTGGATTTAAAAGAGGATAGAGAGGCTTTTGATTTGGTGACTATTTATCAGAAAATAGGATATAAAGCAGTGACTACTTCCGTAGTAACAAAAGATGGAATTAAGGAACTGAAATCTTATTTAAAAGACAAGGTTTCGTTTTTTGCAGGTCCTTCTGGAGTAGGAAAGTCCTCTTTGATTAATTCTATTCAGTCAAATATAAAACTGAAGACAGGGGAAGTCAGTGAAAAGCTTTTAAGAGGTAGACACACAACAAGAAGTGTAGAACTTTTATCTCTTGATTTTGGAGGGTATGTTTTAGATACTCCTGGTTTTACTGCTTTGACATTAGATATTGATAATCAAGACCTTCGATACTATTTTAGAGAATTTTTAGAGCTTCAAAGGGGATGCAAATTTTCTTCTTGTCTTCATGTAAATGAGCCAGATTGTAATATTATAAAGGCTGTGAAAGAAGGGCTAATAGATAAAAACAGGTATTTGAGTTATCTTTCTCTGCTTAAAGAATTAAAGGAAAAAGAGAAGAGGAGGTACTAAAAATTGAAAATAGCTCCTTCAATATTATCTGCAAATTTTGCGAATTTATTAGAGGATGTAAAAAAAATAGAAAAAGATGCTGACCTTTTACATATTGATGTAATGGATGGCCATTTTGTTCCAAATATCACCATTGGACCAGTAGTTGTAAAGTCTCTTAGAAAATTTTTTTCTCTTCCTTTTGATGTCCATTTGATGATTGAAAATCCGGATTTGTACATAGAGGAGTTTGCAAATTCAGGAGCGGATATTATAACTGTCCACCAAGAGGCTTGTATACACTTACATAGGACAATACAAAAAATAAAAGGCTACGGCAAAAAAGCTGGGGTTTCTTTAAATCCAGCCACACCTTTAGAAACTTTAAAATATATATTACAGGATGTTGACATGATTTTGATTATGACAGTAAATCCTGGATTTGGAGGACAAAAGTTTATAGATTCAATGCTTAAAAAGATTGAAGAATTAAAGAAAATGAGAGAAGATTTAGGCTTAAACTTTGAAATTGAGGTAGACGGTGGAATTAACCTTTATAATGTAAAGGAAGTGGTTGAGGCAGGAGCTGATATAATTGTAGCTGGTTCTGCAATTTTTGAGTCTTCAAATCCTGCACAAACTATAAAAGAATTTAGAAAGGCAGTAGAAAAATGAAGGTCTTAATTATTTCTAATGGGGATATAAAAGATTATAATTTTTATAAAAAGCTGATAAAAGATGCAGATATGGTTATATGTGCAGATGGTGGAGCAAATCATGCCTACCGAATGAAACTAAAACCTCATTTAATAGTGGGAGATTTAGATTCAATAAAAGAAGAAGTTTTAGAATTTTATGAAAAAGAGGGGGTAAGGATAGAAAAATATCCACCCATGAAGGATGAGACAGATACACAACTGGCAATGTTAAAAGCGATAGAATTAGGTGCAAGAGAAATCACTTTTATAGGAGTAATTGGTGAAAGGCTTGACCATTCTTATGCAAATCTTTCACTTTTGTTGTATCTCCTAAAACGCAATATTAAGGGTAAAATTGTAAATGAAATGAATGAAATATATTTGATTAATAAATTTATAGAGGTTGAAGGTAAAAAAGGAGAACTTTTATCTTTACTGCCTTATTCAAAGGAAGTAAATGGAATATACACTAAAGGTTTGTTTTATGGTCTTTCAGGTCAAAGTATGGATTTAGAGATGCCTTACGGTATAAGCAATGTTTTTACAGATAATAAAGCTACAATAGAGATAGAAGAAGGGCTTTTATTAGTGATAAAGCCAAGAGAATAGTTTCAAAATCCCCTTCCAATGAATAGTATATAGTAACTAAAGAGGGAAGGGGTGTTTTTATGGATAAATTTTTTTATAAGCTGAAGCGATTAAATAGGCAATTGAATTATTCGCTGGGATATATATTGATGGCTTTGGGTGTATTGATATTTGTTATGTATATTCCTTACTGGTTGTGGATGATCTTTTTAGGAATTTTTCTTGTAATAGCCGGTTACTATGTAAACATATATTTTAAGTGAAAAAATAAAAAAGCGTGCAAAAATGCACGTCTTTCTTTATAATGCCCTTTGTACTTTTCCTGCTTTTAAGCATTTTGTACATACATGGAGTCTAACAGGAGTACCATCTACTATAGCTCTTACTTTTTTTATGTTAGGTTTCCACTTTCTTATAGATTTTCTGTGGGAGTGGCTATATTGATAGCCTGCTAAAGGCCCTTTTCCACAAATATCGCACTTAAGCATAGTTGCACCTCCTTTAAAAGACAATAATATTTTATCAAAAAATAATTACTTGCACAATAGAAAAATTAACATAACGATATTATTTTATCATCATCCTTTGTAAATGTAAATACCTTTACAATAAAGCAGGTGTAAAATTTTAATAGGTGAGTAATATAGCATCGCAGGCTAGTTGATGTTATTTAAATATTCAGGTAAAATATAAATTAAGATTGATTTGGAGGGATATTAATGATTCAAATAAAAAACAAATATGGAGTAATAAATATCTCAAATGATGCAATTGCTGCTATAACCAGTAGAGCAGTAGCGGAGTGTTATGGGATAGTAGGCTTGGGGAGGAGAGGAGCAAATGGATTAATAGAAATATTTAAAACAGAGAATTCTGGCAGAGGAGTCAAAGTTTTAGCCACAGAAGATGGTGTAACACTGGAAGTTTATATAGTTGTCCTATACGGTGTAAATATAAAAACTGTTTCAGCGAATGCTATTGAAAAAGTGAAATACGCTGTCGAGAAATTTGTAGGAGTAAAAGTAGAAAATGTAATAATAAATGTTCAGGGAATTAAAGTTGATAATTGAGGAGGAAGTTGTGTTGAAGTACTTAGATGGAAAAACTTTAAAGAACATGATGATAGCAAGCTCTAATTATCTTTTTAACAATAAAGTAGAAGTTGATAGACTTAATGTTTTCCCTGTTCCAGACGGTGATACTGGCTCTAATATGGCATATACAATGCAGTACGCTGCAAAAGAGTTAGAGAAATCACAAGATACGATAAGAGAAGTTTTAGATGCTATTTCTAAAGGCACTTTAATGGGAGCAAAAGGTAATTCGGGAGTTATTTTGTCCCAGATTTTTAGAGGTTTTTCTAAACGACTTAGAGATACAAAAAAGATAACTCCTTGCGATTTTGCAGAAGGCTTGAAAGCTGGTGTAGAGGTAGCTTATAAAGCAGTTATGAGACCTGTAGAAGGCACTATTCTCACAGTATGTAGGGAAACTGCAGAAGAGGCTGAAAAAATATGTAAACAAATTGAAAATTTTGAAGAATTTTTCACAAAAATTATTGAAGCTGCAGAAAAGTCTTTACAAAACACTCCCAATCTCTTACCAGTTTTAAAAGAGGCTGGAGTAGTTGATTCTGGTGGAATGGGATTTGTTTATGTACTAAAAGGGATGTTTGAAGGGTTTAAAGGAAACAAAATTGAGTCGATAGAAGTTTTAGAAGGGATAGTAACAAATAAGCAAGTTGTGGAGGATTTAAGACTTTTATATTGTACAGAAATATTAGTCAAAACAAAAAAGACTTATGCAGAAGCTATTTTAAAAGAGAAATTTGGCAAATTTGGAGATAGTTTGGTGTTAGTTTCAGATGATGACATTTTAAAAGTCCATGTGCATACCAACAATCCTGGATTAGTATTAGAAGAAGGACTTAAAATAGGTGAACTTATAAAAGTAAAAATTGACAATATGAAAATACAACATGAAAGTTTGGTAAGTGAAGAGCGAAAGCCTGAAAAAAAATATGGAGTTTTAGTTGTAGTTAACGGAGAAGGAATTAAAAATCTTTTTTCAGAGCTGGGCTGTGATGTTATTATAAATGGTGGACAAACGATGAATCCTAGTACAAATGACATTTTAGAGGGTATAAAAAAGATAAATGCGGAAAATATTTTAGTTTTTCCTAATAATAAAAATATAATAATGGCTTGCGAACAAGCAAAAGCCTTATCAAATAAGAAAGTAGAAATAATCCCAACAAATAATTTTAATGAAGCTATAACTGCCATCGTAAATATTGATACTGAAAAAAGTTTAGAGGAAAATGTAGCTAGAATAAAAGAAATATTAAGTAATATAAAGACAATTGAAGTTACTTATTCAATAAGAGACACGCAAATAAATGGTTTTGAAATCAAAAAAGGAGATGTGTTAGGTTTTATAAATGACAGTCTGGAATCAGTAGGAAAAGATTATAATAAAGTAGCGCAAGAATTGATTTATAAAGCTTTAGATGAGGATTCTTCATTAGTTAGCATATATTATGGAGAGCAAGTTAAAAAAGAAAAAGCGGAGGAATTGAAAAATTCTCTTTCCGTAGATGCAGATGTGGAAATTTATTTTGGAGGTCAGCCGCTTTACTATTATGTTATATCAATAGAGTAAAGGTGAAATGAAATGCCTTTGAATCTGGATATTCAGTACGTAAAAGGAGTTGGACCTAAAAGGGCAAAACTTCTTAAAAAATTGGGAATAAACACAGTAGAGGACTTATTATTCTATTTTCCCAAAGATTATGAGAATAGAAGCGATATTTTAAAGATTGAGGACCTAAAAGTTGGGGAAAAACAAACTTTTAGAGGTTACATCGCAGGTAGCCCGAGAGAAATAAAGACTTCAAAAGTCATCATAACTAAAGTGCCTGTAAAAGATGGGACAGGTGTAGTAGAATTAGTCTGGTATAATCAGCCTTATATAAAGAATAATTTTAAAATTGGTGAAGAATATATAATAAACGGCAAATTGCAATTTAAATATGGGCAGTTAATAGTAGAAAATCCTGTTTTAGAAAAAAGTGAAGATTTTAAATTAAACACTGGAAGGATAGTTCCTATTTATGGGCTTACAGAAGGGTTGACGCAAAATGCTATCAGGAAGATAATGTTTAATGCGCTTCATGATTATGTACAGGAAGTGGAAGAGTTTTTTGATGAAGAATTTTTATCTGAAAAAGGATTAATGGATATAAAGAACGCACTAATTAATATAAATTTCCCCCAAAATGAGGCATATTTAGAACAAGCAAAATACAGATTTAAATATCAAGAACTTTTTTTGCTGCAAATGGCCTTATTTTTAATGAAAAGGTCTGTCAAAGAAAAAAAAGGAATAAAATTTGAACAGGCAGATTTAAAGCCTTTTCTTATGGGATTGCCTTTTAAATTGACTTTGGCACAGATAAAAGTTTTAAAAGAAATAATTGCAGATATGAATTCTCACAAAGTGATGAATCGCTTAGTGCAGGGAGATGTGGGCTCTGGTAAAACAGTTGTTGCAGCTTGCAGCATGTACATTGCTGTCAAGAATGGCTATCAAGTGGCAATGATGGCTCCAACGGAGATATTGGCAAAACAGCATTATTATACGTTAAAAGAGCTTTTTAGAAATACTGATATAAAAATTGGGCTTTTGTCTGGTAGCATTTCACCTTCTAATAAAAAAGAAGTATTAGAAAAAATCAAAAATGGAGATTATGATATTGTAGTAGGGACACATGCACTAATAGAGGATAATGTTATTTTTAACAATTTAGGACTTTGTATAACTGATGAGCAACACCGATTTGGTGTGAGACAAAGGGCGCTTTTGACACAAAAAGGTGAAAATCCCGATGTTTTGGTTATGACAGCTACACCAATTCCTCGGACATTTGCTCTCATTCTTTATGGAGATTTAGATATATCAATAATTGACCAATTACCTCCTGGAAGAAAAAAAGTTAAAACATACGTTATTTCTTCTTCTGTGAGAGAAAAAGCCTACGAGTTTGCAATGAAGGAAGTAAAAAAAGGAAGGCAAGTTTATGTAGTTTGTCCACTAATTGAAGAATCGGATAAAATAAATGCGATGTCTGCTGAAATAGTATATAGAGAAATTTATAAAGATGCTTTTAAGGAAGCTAAAGTAGGACTTTTACACGGTAAAATGGCGGACAGCGATAAAGAGAAGGTTATGGAAGAGTTTGTAAATGGAAAAATTGATATTTTAGTTTCGACTACAGTAATAGAGGTGGGAGTAAATGTACCTAATGCAACAGTGATGATTGTAGAAAATGCAGAAAGATTTGGACTTGCACAGCTTCACCAATTGAGAGGTAGAGTTGGCAGGTCAGAATTTCAGTCTTACTGTATTTTGATTAGTTATTCTAATTCTGACATAGCTAAAAAAAGACTGGGAGTTTTAGCTCAAACTTCTGATGGATTTAAAATTGCAGAAAAAGATTTAGAAATAAGAGGGCCAGGTGAATTTCTAGGATTAAGACAGCATGGACTTCCTGAATTTAAAATTGCTAACATTTTTGAAGACATAGATGTTTTAAAGAGAGTGCAAAAAGATGTAGAAGAGTTACTGGAAAAAGACCCTAAACTTGAAAACTATCCAAAGCTAAGAAGTATTTTACTTAATCAATTTTATCAAAAATTAGAAGGAATAATATTAAATTAGAGAAGGAGAATAGTAGTATGGAAAAGATAGCAATTGTTACAGATAGCTTGTCTGACATACCTGAGGATTTAGTGAAAACTTATAGGATATTTATAGTTCCTCTGACTATCAATATTGATGGTGTAAGTTATAAAGATGGGGTAGATATAACAAAAGAAGAATTCTATGGGCTTTTAAAAGAGGGAAAAATGCCTACAACTACTCAAGCTTCACCAGTAGAATTTATGGAAGTTTTTAAAGATTTGTTAAAAAGTTATGATTACATAATTGCCATAATTTTATCTTCAAAATTAAGTGGTACTTATCAATCGGCTGTGATTGCGAAAGATATGGTGGACCCAAAAAGAATTGAGGTTATCGATTCAAGACATTATTCTTTAGGAAATGGTATGTTAGTTCTTCAAGCTGCTAAAATGGCAGTTGCAGGGGCTTCTAAGGAGGAAATTGTTGAAAAGGTGTATGATTTAATTCCTAAAATTAGGTATATAATGGCTTTTGATTCTTTAGACTATCTGTACAGAGGAGGACGTCTACCTAAATCACAGGCTTTTATAGGAAATATTTTAAATATAAAGCCTATTTTAATGAATGATGACGGGGAATTAAAAATAGTAGATAAGGTTAGAGGTCAAAAAAAGGTTATTCGCTGGATGATTGATTATATGAAAAATACAGGAGTAGATTTTACAGATAGAGAAGTGGGATTAATTCATACAGATAAAGAAGAATTTTTAAATGAAATAGAAGCCGCTTTAAGAAGTGAGTTAGGAATAACTAAGTTTTTAAGGTCAAGAGCTGGCTGCGGAATAGGTACCCATGCAGGGCCTGCAGCAGTAGGAGTGTTTTTTGAGGAAAAATAAATTTTTATTATTTGCCATTTCAATCACTTTTATACATTTTTGAAAACAAATTTATAGTTTATAAAACAGTATTTTGGTTAAATTAATAATACAAATACAAATGGAGGTGATTGAAATGGCAGCAGGATCAGAAACTAAGAATCCTCTTGTGGTAAAAGAGGCAAAACAGGTTATGAGCCAATGGAAATATGAAATAGCAAGAGAATTAGGAATAACTCCTCCAGCTGATGGCTACTGGGGCAACCTCACATCTCGCGATTGCGGTGCTGTAGGTGGCCATATGGTAAGGAAAATGATACAAATGGCAGAAAGTCAGATGGCCAGCAAAGGAACTTGGAAATAAATCATATTATTAATATAAAAAAAGGATATCCCTTTGGGATATCCTTTTTAATATCAAAAGGTATATATAGCAATAGTTTACAGGTATATAAGCTAAATAGCGGGTTAAATTAATAATGGAATATGATTTAGGAGGTGATTAAAATGGCTGTAGGATCAGAAACCAAAAATCCTCTTGTTGTAAAAGAAGCCAAGCAAGTTATGAGCCAATGGAAGTATGAGATAGCTAATGAATTAGGAATAACTCCTCCAGCTGATGGTTACTGGGGCAATCTCACATCAAGAGATTGTGGTGCTGTAGGTGGCCATATGGTAAGGAAAATGATACAAATGGCAGAAAGTCAGATGGCCAGCAAAGGAACTTGGAAATAAAATAATTTATAATAAAAAAGGGCAGTCCTTGTGATTGCCCTTTTAAAATTTTAATCCAGGTAGTTGCCTACCTGGACTGGGAGAGGAGAAATTGAAGGAAGAATTTTGGGGAAATTTCTGTTCCCATAAATATTATTTGCCATTTTGAAAAAATTTTATACATATTTTTTGCGATATTTTTAAAAAATATGCTAAAATAATTGTTGAAGTGGGGGTAATGTCTTTGAGAGTGATAGCAGGTAAGTTAAAGGGAAGAAAGGTAAAATCTTTAGAAGGCAATGAAGTGCGTCCAACTGCCGATAGAGTTAAAGAATCCCTGTTTAATATATTGATGAACAAAATAGAAGGAAGTATTTTTTTGGATTTATTTGCGGGTACAGGAAATATAGGCATCGAGGCATTAAGCAGAGGGGCACAGTTTTGCTATTTTGTAGATAAAAGTTTAAAAAGCATAAAATGCATAAGGGAGAATGTAACTGAATTAAATTTAGTACCTTTTGCTAAAATACTTCATCGAGATGTTTTAAAAGTTATCGAAATGTTAGACAAAAATAATACAAAGTTTGATATAATATTTTTAGATCCCCCTTATTATCAAAACCTTGTTGACAAAACTCTTATAAAGCTTGGAGAGGCTAAAGTTTTAAAGGAAGATGGCATTGTAATAGCAGAACACCATAAAAATGATAAAGTAAGAGAAATGTATGGAAATTTAGTAAAGATAAGAGAAAATAAATATGGGGAGACAATATTATCATTTTATAAGGAGGAAATATGAAAACTGCAATTTATCCAGGGAGTTTTGATCCAGTTACCTATGGACACATTGATATTATAGAAAGAGGAGCAAATCTGTTTGATAAGCTGATTGTAGCTGTGCTTTTAAATCCCTCGAAAAAGCCCTTATTTTCGGTGGAAGAAAGGGTAGAGCTTTTAAAAGCGGTAACTTATGATATTTCTAATGTAGAGATTGATTATTTTGATGGTTTATTAGTAGATTATGCTAAAAAAGTCAAAGCTAATGCTATAATAAAAGGCTTAAGAATGGTATCTGACTTTGAATATGAGTTTCAAATGGCACTAATCAACAAAAAATTAAATCCTTCTCTTGAGACGATTTTTTTAATGACTAATGCAAAGTATGGATATCTAAGTTCCAGTGTGGTAAAAGAAATTGCTCAGTTTGGCGGTTGTCTTTCTGAGTTTGTGCCGGATATTGTGGCTCAAAAATTAATGGAAAAATTTTCAAGATAATTAAAGGGGGGTTTATTTTTGTCAAATTTTGATGGTTTAGAAGTTCTTAATCTTTTAGAAGAATTAGAAGACATTATAGAAAACAGTTCTTCTATTCCTCTTTCTAACAAAGTTTTGATAAACAAAGAAGAAGTTTTGGACTTAATAAGACAAATCCGAATAAAATTGCCAGATGAATTTAAAAGGGCGGAATGGATCAAACAAGAAAGGCAAAGAATTCTTTTAGAGGCACAACAGGAAGCAGAAATGATAATAAAAGAAGCTGAACAAAAGATTAAGGAAATGGTGAGTGAAAGTGAGATAGTTAAAAAGGCGGAAAAGACGGCAGCAGAAATAATTTCTACTGCCCAAGCTAATGCAAAGGAAATAAGGTTAGGAAGTAGAGAATATGCTGATGAATTACTTGCTAAAATTGAGTCACAAGTGTCTGAAATATTAGAAACTATTAAAAGAAATAGAGAAGAATTAAAAGGCAACAAGTAATTAATGTTGTTGTAGATATTGTTTTATGGCTATTGCAAAAAATAGGATAGTTAAAGTGACAATTATAAAAATTATTGAAGAAAATTGAAATAGGTCCCAGGAATTTTTGTAAGTATATGGGTTGAAAACGTGAGAAATTGCATTTTCTTCTTGAATTTTTATTACAGAGAGTAACCAATGGGAGTATAAAGCCGCAAGAAAAAATTGGATTGTTTTTGCAATGAAATAAGGAAAATATTTTATTTTTGTTTTTGCTATTACTCCTAACACTTGTCCATGTATCGATATTCCGCCCCATGCTATTATAGCGCTTACTAGTACTACTTTTTGTTCTAAAGGTGCAGAAACTTGGCTTATTAAGTTTGAACCTACTGTTATTTCTAAGAGGCCACTTAAAAAAGCAGGTATTAGACTTTTGTCAAAACCTAATAATAAGAATATAGGAGATATAAAGTAAGAAAGAAAATCCAAAAATTTATACAGTTTTAAAAGTTCTATTACAACCGAAAAAAGTATAACATACCCTCCTATTATGATAATAGTATTTGTTGATTTAAAGACAGCTTCTGACAGTATAGTGCTTAAACTTTTTTTGTTCTGCTCTCTTGTATAATACATTTTTTTGATGGCGGCATTTAAAAGGTTTTTTATTGAAGGAGGTTTTTTATAAGAATTTTTCTTGTAGAGACGAAAGAGAAGTCCAGTGGTTATAGCTGCTAAGTAATTAGAAGCCATGATTATGTATCCGGATTTTGGACTACCGAACATGCCAATTGCGACGGCTCCCAACATGAAAAGGGGGCCTGAATTGTTGCAAAAGGACATGAGTCTTTCTGCTTCTTCTGTTGTGCATAAATTTTCTTCCCAAAGTCTTGATATTACTTGAGCCCCCACGGGATAGCCGGAAGTGTATCCGATTGCCATCGCAAAAGAGCCACTTCCCGGCACGTTAAATAAGGGCCTCATTATAGGTTCTAAAAAAGTGCCTAAAAAATGTACTACTCCTAATTGTAAAAGAAGCTCTGAACCTATGAAAAAAGGAAGTAGAGAAGGAGTAATAGTAAAAAGCCAAAGGTTTATACCGCCTTTGGCGGCTTCTAATGCTTCTTTAGGGAAAAGTATTAAAGATAGTACCATTAAAATTAAAAAAGAAATAAAAATATTTAAAAAGGTGTTTTTCAAGATTTATCCCCACCTTGTTTTGATGTCATTACTATATTATTTAAAAAGTCCTTTAAAAATGAATGGTGGGGAGTTTAAAGTTTTATTAAAGGATGTATAAAATCTAAGCCGGCGATAGAGGAGTTTTTATAAGCTAAAGTATAGATATCAGTAGCAAATAAATCTTTTTCGAACATTTTAGTGTTAGATAGTTTTTCTTTATACTGAGATACTTTTGTGATTATAGGGAGGGGAGATTTTTTCTTTATTTCTCTTAGCATTTCTTTGCCCTTTTCATTAAAACCCAAAACCCTTATATAATTAGGGCCATCAAATTCTTTAAAAATTTGTTTATCTATATTAAGTAATAGATGAATGAGTATATGTCTTATTCTGCTTTCGGTGTATCGCTTTGATTTTACAAGTTTCATAAGTTCCTCAACATTATTAGTTTTATAAGAAGCTTTGTAAATTTTATTTTCTAAGCCTTCAGAGACATCAAATATGTGATTGAGAGGAATGTGATTTCTCAACAGATAAATTAAAATATTAGAAAATTCCTCTAAAGATACGGGACCTTGTTTTTTTTCAAAAGAACTTTGCAAAATTTCTTTTGTAAAGTCCGGGATATATTTTTCTAAGCCTTCTAGTCCCTTTTCAAAAATATGCTTTCTTATAGAAGAGGCACTGGCAAATTCTCCTTTTAGCTCTAAAGAGGTGTACAAAGAGCCTTTTCTCTTTATAGTAAAAGGTGTAATAGAACTACCTATTTTCTTTAAAGATTTAAGGTATTCTATTGCCAATATGTTATTGGATGTTTGTAAAATCTTTTCTATTTCATTATTATTTATAACTTTTTGTAATGCTAATTCCCGTGCTTTTGCAAAGGTTATGCCGCTTTTTAAATATTCTTTTAATGCTTTTCTATAATAAATTGGCTCTTCTAAAAGTATTTCAGCAATTTTTGTGAGTTCGTTTAAATCGCCTTTTTCACTCCCAAAGGAAATACAATCTACTATTTTTAAAGAGTCTAATAATTTCACCGCTCCATAAGCGAAATTTTCAGCTGTAGAGGTAGCATAAACTACTGGTAACTCGATTACCAAATCTATACCGGCTTTTAATGCCATTTGAGTTCGTTTCCATTTGTCTACAATTGCTGGTTCTCCTCTTTGCACGAAGTTTCCACTCATTACTGCTATAGTATAATCGCATTTGGTTAATTCTTTTGAAGTTTGCAGATGGTAAAGGTGGCCATTGTGAAAAGGATTATATTCGACAATAATTCCTAAAATTCCCATAACTTCTTACCCTTTCAAAAAATTTTTAAGAAGATATACTAATTGCGATGTTTGAAACCGAAGTAAAACAA
>NZ_AVAF01000007.1 GCF_000445185.1 Thermoanaerobacter sp. A7A | reverse complement strand
TATACTCATCTAAGGTGATTTCACCGCGAGCGTACCTTAACTTGGCAATTTCTAATGCTTCATTATTAGGATCTGTATCGTGTTTTTTAAAAAAGTTAACATTTCTAATCTGTTTTACTAGCAAGTAAATTACTACGCCTATTAAAATTAAGAACAATATATTGGTAAGTCCACCACCGAACCAAGTTCCATAACCACAAGGATAATATCCTCCAAACCAACGACCTAAACCACCCATCATATATCCTCCAAACATTATTTACTCCTCCTCTCTAAATATTTAAATTTTACAAAATATTTTTTAATTTATTATATTCTTCTACTGTAATTTCTCCCTTGGCTAAGCGTATATCAAGTACTTTCTTTGCTTCATCCACTTGGCAATCTTTGTTTGCATTTAAATTATTAATCATTCTTTGCAGGTCACCTGTTTTGTACAAATAAAAGCCAATTGCCAAGATTAATATAAGACCCATACTTTTCAACTCCTTTCTATTTATCGAAAAATTGTTAACTTGCTTTCAACTTTATTTTAAAACTTACTTTTGAAGAAAATATGAAGAGAAAATAAATACAGTTTAATTAAAATAATTTCCAAAAGTAGGCGATTAGATTTTTGCGAACTGTGATGTATAATATATTAAAAGAAGTTTATCAAGCTATTTTCATAAGTTATTCATAATTTTGCTGCAAAATAATAAAGGGTGGATGGAAGATGAATAAGAAAATATTTGTGGTTGATGACGAAATAAAAATACTTGAAGTTGTAAAGTCATACCTTGAGCATGAGGGATTTAGTGTTATTACTGAAACTAATGGCAATAACGTTTTAGATACATTCAAAAAAGAAAAACCAGACCTTGTTATATTGGATCTCATGTTGCCAGCTATTTCAGGAGAGGAATTGTGCAAGAGAATACGGCAGTTTTCCAATGTTCCGATATTGATGCTTACAGCAAAAGTTCAAGAAAGTGATAAAATTAATGGATTTTCTATAGGTGCTGATGACTATATTACAAAACCATTCAGCCCACGTGAATTGGTTATGAGAGTAAAAGCAATATTAAGAAGAACAACTGATGATGTGCCTCTTGCTGAAGTAATGTCTTTTAATAATGATGACCTTGTGGTCGATTTTAAAGCACACACGGTGAAGAAAAAAGGAGTAGTTGTAAATCTCACTCCAAACGAATTTAAAATTTTAAAGTTTTTAATTCGCAATCCAAATAGGGTCTTTACAAGAGAAGAATTAATTGAAAAAGTTATGGGATTTGACTATGAAGGCTATGACAGGACGATTGATGCACATATTAAAAATTTAAGACAAAAAATTGAAGACGATACGAAAAATCCAGTGTATATTAAAACGGTGTATGGTGTTGGATATAAATTTGGTGATAGAAATGTTTAGAAATAATTTAAGAACAAGGACGGCTATTGTATTTATCTCAATAGCTCTTATATCGATTGTTATTGTAAGTATTACAACAAACATCTTAATAATAAATAGCTTTGGAAATTATGTTACAAAGTCAACAGATAAAGAATTTAGCAATATAGCTAACACTCTTGCTGCAGTGTATAAATCTGAGGGAGGTTGGAAAAGTACAACAGGGCGTGAAATTGGTCATGCAGCTATGATGGAAGGATATGGATTAAGACTTAGAGATAAAGATGGTAAGATTATATGGGATTTTTCTTCAATGTCATATATGATGAATATGATGGGAAAATGGAATAAGAAAAATATTTCTGAAAAAACTCTTCCCATCATTGTGGATGAAAAAACAGTGGGATATGTGGATATAATTTATTATGGGCCGATGATGATGAGTGACTTGGATTTTAAGTTTTTATATGACATTAGCAGATATAATGTTATAGCAACGGTGATAGCTATTTTTATAGCATTGATTATAAGTATTTATGTGTCAAATTATATTACAAGACCGTTAGTTAATATTACGGAAGTTGCTAAAAAGCTTGAAAAAGGTGATTTTACTGCAAAGGTATATGATATACCTAAAGAAGAAGAGCTATTTAAGCTCACAGCGGCAATAAACCACCTTGGAGAATCTTTAAAAAATCAAGAAATACTAAGAAGACAAATGACCTCTGACATCGCACATGAGCTTAGAACACCATTGACAACATTGCAGAGTCATATTGAAGCAATGCTTGATGGGGTTTGGGAGCCGACGCATGAAAGACTGAAAAGTTTAAATGAAGAAGTCTTAAGACTTATAAATATTGTAAAAAATCTTGAAACATTGAATAAATTTGAATCTGATATGTTAAAGCTTAATAAAATCAAATTTGACGCAAGCGAATTAGTAAAGAGCATTTTGACAAATTTTGAAGCATCTTTTGCTGAAAAAGAACAAGAAGTTGTAAAGAACATAGAAGATAACATTATGTTGTTTGGTGATAAGGACAG
>NZ_AVAF01000006.1 GCF_000445185.1 Thermoanaerobacter sp. A7A | reverse complement strand
TTTTTTTTAAGGAATAAAAAATGAATATGCTAAAAGAAAAATTAGAAGAAATCATTCAACAACAATGCCTTATAAACCAGGTTGAATTATGGGGACTAGAGATATCTCTACCCAAAGGAAAAAAAGGTATTATTAGAGTTTATGCAGATAAAAAAGAAGGTATTAACATAGATGAGCTGGCTAAACTAAGCAGAGACATTGAAGTTGTCCTGGATATAGAAGAAATTATTACCAATTCTTATGTTTTGGAAGTATCTTCTCCAGGATTAAATAGAAAATTTTTTAAACCAGAACAACTAACTCAATATCTTGGACAAGAAATAAAAGTTAAATTAAAAACTCCATTAAATAAAAGAAAAATAATTAAAGGAAACTTAAAGGAAGTAAAAGAAAATATTTTTACAATTGATACAGGTAAAGAAAATATAGAAATAGATTTTTTTGAAACAGAAAAGATAAATCTAGAATATAAGTTCTAGAGATAGGAGTAAAAATATGAGTACTGAATTAAAAAAAGTAATTGAACAAATATCTAAAGACAAGGGTATAGACAAAGACTTGCTAATTGATACTTTAGAAGAAGCTGTAAGAGTTTCTGCTTATAAAAAATATGGTGATGATATAGACATAGAAGTTAGCTTTAATGAAGAAACCAATGAAATAGAAGTATATCAGTTTAAAGTAGTTGTAGAAGAAGTAAGCAATCCTCAACTGGAAATTTCTCTAGAAGAAGCTAAAACCCATGACCAGAATGTACAAATCGGAGACGAACTGGGATTTAAACTAAATGTAGAAGAATTGGGAAGAATAGCAGCTCAATCAGCTAAACAAATCATCATTCAAAAAATGAGAGATGCTGAGCAAGAGATTATCTATGAAGAATATAAAGATAGAGTGGGTGAAATTATAAATGGAATTATTCAACGCAGAGATAAACAAGGATTAATTATTAACCTGGGAAGAACAGAAGTTTTACTTCCCAGAAATGAGATGATTCCAACAGAACGGTATCAACGCAACGATCGTATCCAGGCCTATATTATAGAAGTAAAAAAAGAAGGAAGAGGACCTCAAATTATTGTTTCCCGTTCTCATCCTGACTATGTAAAGGCATTATTCTTCAGGGAAGTACCAGAAGTGGCAGACGGAACAGTAAAAATTATGGCTGTGGCCAGAGACCCGGGCAA
>NZ_AVAF01000005.1 GCF_000445185.1 Thermoanaerobacter sp. A7A | reverse complement strand
TTTTACTCTAATATTTATCTCATTTTGCAATCACCTAAATTTACTATAAATTTACTATTTGAACAGCCTAACTCTTTGAAAACAGAACACTTAGTTTTAGCCTATTATTACCTCCAGCCCGTAAGATTCAATAATCTCTTTACATAAATTCATATGTTCCCTGCTGGGTGGTTTAAGATCCTCCAAATCATATTTTTTCCCAAGTCTGACATACTTGCTGGAACCCAATCGATGGTACGGAAGAAGCTGAACCAGTTTTACTACTGATCCTAAACTTGAGCAAAATCGGCTTGTCGCTCGAATATTTTCCTCTGAATCGTTATAACCAGGAATTACAGGAATTCTGATTTGCATAGCGACGCCAGCCTTTGCCATTTTTTTGGCATTTTCCAGGATCAGCTCATTTGGCGCGCCGATTAATCTCTGTGATTGCAATGTGTCCATATGCTTTAAATCATAAAGAACTAGATCCACATACTCCAGGACCTCTTTGTAATGCTCCCATTTCGCGTATCCGCTCGTATCCAGACATACATGCAATCTCCTGCTTTTACATTCCTTTAATAACTCTTTGACAAACTTGTACTGTACCATCGGTTCACCACCGGATACTGTAACCCCTCCATTTGAGCACCGGTAGAATAATCTGTCCTTTTCTATTATTTCCATAATCTCATCAACACTGATATCTTTTCCGGTTAAGTACAACGCTTTTGATGGGCAGACCTGGGTACATAAACCACATTTGTTGCATTTGTTTCTATTAAAATCAATAACCTGAATTTCTTTTTTTTCAAATTTTGAAAAAATCTTAGGCCCTTTTGTCAAAGCTCCGGTTGGACAAACCTGCAGACACCTTCCACAATTAGCCAGACCTATGCATTTTATTTCAAACCAGGCGATTTCATCTTCAAGGGCCTGTGACTCCGGGCTGTGACACCATAGACACCTCAGGGGGCATCCTTTTAAGAAAACCCCTGTTCTAATCCCGGGTCCGTCATGCACCGTGTATCTTTGGATATCAATAATTTTTCCTATTTTCTCGTTGTCCATAAAATTGCCTCCCCTCATTATCAGGCGAATTCTCCCTGGAAGAAGGATAATATAAGGCTTGTCAGTACACTGAGAGCCCCATTCTCAGTGTACTGACTTGCAATTGCAAGGTGCGCTTGGCTCGCGTACCAGCGCCATGTTTGCCTCACATAGAAATTGTTTAAACCAGTTCAGTATACTCGGTTCTTTCTATGATATCTTCCTGGATCGCCGGGTCCAATCCTACAAAGAGGGCGCTATAACCCGCTACCCGTACCACTAATCCCCTGTATTTATCCGGGTTCTTCTGCGCATCACGCAGTGTTTTTGAGCTAACAACGTTGAACTGGAGGTGCAGTCCCTTATTGTCAAAGAAAGTCTTAATTGCTGATATTAGATTTCTTGTACCGCTGTCGCCTTCGACTGCAGTTGGGTGGAACTTTAGATTCAGCAAGGTGCCGTTGGAGCAAATGAGATGGTCCAAAGCTGCAGCAGAATTGAGTACAGCTGTCGGGCCGTTTTTATCTTTGCCGTGAACGGGAGAAATCCCGTCAGCCAGCGGTTCACCAGCCCTTCTTCCATCTAAAGAGGCTGCCCGCCAATAACCCATGGGAACATGGGCAGATACCGGATAGAGTCCGGGACTGTATGGTCCCCTTGGCCCTGAACATTCTTCCGTGAGTTTACAATAAACGCCTGCCGCCCACCTGGCCAAATCATCGACATAAGCGTCATTATTGCCGTAACTGGGAGCACTAGTTATAATCTCGTTGCGTAAAGCCTCCTGTCCTTCCCAATTCGACCTTAAAGCGCTTAAAAGTTCAGCACCACTATATTTCTTTTCGTCAAACACAAACTTCTTGATTGCAGATAATGCATCTGCTACGTTGCTGACACCCACTCCCGCAGTGCCCGTGGAATTATATTTGGCACCACCGGCGCTTACATCCACACCCTTTTCCACGCAAGGTTCCATGGCACAGGAAAGAACCGGCAGCGGAACTAGTTGCATATGTGCCAGATCAACAACATTTGTGATTACCGCAAAATGATCCACAAAGTATTGGACTTGCTTAACATAAGCTTCTTTAACCTCATCAAACGAGCTAAAGCTTGCCAGATCCCCGGTCGCAGGCCCTGCCTTGGCTCCAGTGAGCATGTTTACACCATCATTGATCGCCAGTTCCAAACATGCGGGCAAACTGAAAAATGGCGCGTCGCCCGTGCCACCGGTCCACCCGTACTCATTTCCCTGACAAGCGGGCTCAACACACCCAACTATGGCGTAATCACGCGCGTCCTCTAACTCTCTGCCCCTGTTTAATAACGCCGGAATGATCACTTCATCGTTGAAAAAAGCCGGCATCCCCAGTCCCTGTTTCTTGACTTGGATCGCTTTATACCATAACTCGTCCGGTGTGCCATTCCAGATTCTGACTGAAATTGAGGGCTGATGCAGCTTGACATTCATTGTTGCATCCAGGCACATATAGGAGAGTTCATTTGTTGCATCCCGGCCATCCCGGGTCTGGCCTCCTACACAGACATTCTGGAACATTGGATATCCGGCACCGGTTTTGGTAATGCCAATTGGGCGAATTTTGTTAATCTCCGCAAGTTTAATCCACAAACATTCGATCAGTTCTTGGGCACCATCTTTAGTAATATTTCCCGCAGCTATATCTTTTTGATAGTAGGGGTACATGTACTGGTCGAATCTTCCTGGCGAAATTGAGTGTCCGCTGGATTCAAGCTGGAGAACCAATTGCAGGAACCAAAATGACTGGCATGCTTCCCAGAATGTCCTGGCCGGGTTTTCAGGAACCCAGTCACAGTTACTGGCTATTTGCAACAGCTCAATTTTTCTAGTTTTATTAGTTTCTTTATCCGCTAATTCCCGTGCCAGATTAGCGTACCTTTTCGCAAAATCTGCCACAGCATCACAAACCATAATTATCGCATTCCAGAAATGATATTTTTCAATGTCCCGGCCATCCCTGGGTATACCAAGCTGTTCAAGCTGCTTGAGGGCATCTTTTTTAACCCCTGAAAACCCTTTTTCCAGAATGGTTTTATAATTCGGGATGTAATGACCCACACCCGCGATAGCAACTTCCGGAAAACCGAAGGTAAACACTCCGGAAGTCACTATTGCTTTCTTGGATTCTTCGGGCAGCATATTCAAAACTAAATCATTAACTTTTTTACCCTTCCAATATTCATAAAGACCTCTGAGTGTTTTTTTGGTCTCCTCATCGATTAAAAACCTGTCTACGGTTCTTTCTTCAAAAGGTTCATTGTCCATCTCTTCAATAATCCAGTCATAAGAGAACTCAGGGAAGACCGGCGCAGCCCTAGCTACTTTAGCCTGGTTGCCAACGATCAGTTCATCATCAGCAATCCAGATGGTCATTTCATTTAACAGCTTTTTCATAGCTTTGGCCCTTCTCATGATCATGGGCTCCCCTTCCGTCTCCTGGTACGATCTGGTAATAATCACGGCCCGCTCTGCATCCAACGACGGTGGGGTAGCTAAATACTTTTCTCGCAACCGATGGACTCTTTCAGTAATACCGTTCACAAGATCATCTCCTTAAATTTTTTGTTAAATTTTTTGTGACTGCTTATCCGCCAAAAAGAACCTGTCCGATGAGCACCTCCTTTCTGGTCATTTAGTGTCATTTCCCAAAAAGACTACCTCCTTAAAAATTTACTATAATAGGTCTTTACTGAATCCCAAAATCCTTATGGATTAA
>NZ_AVAF01000004.1 GCF_000445185.1 Thermoanaerobacter sp. A7A | reverse complement strand
AGATAAAAAACAGGAAAGCTATTAGATGCCTATGGTGAAGAAATCAAATCTTTGGATAATGGTAGGAGCCAATATATAGTATATCGTGAAAAAGAAAATGATTTTGGAATTCTGCGATTGTATACAATTTTTGAAACCCAAGAAGAAAATGGGAATAAAGAAATTGGCAAAGTAGTAGGTAAGTATTGGGATATAATGTCGCGAAGTGGTTGGTATATAGGAAATCAGCATGTAGTTACTATTTCTACAACGGGGAATTTTCCTACTACAGAAATAGAAACGGGTGGCACAGTTACTATTGTTAAAAATAGGGTATATAGAGATATAAATTCGCTTTTTTTGAAAAAAAACTATGAATTTATAAGAAAAAATATTGATTTGGGGTATCGTTATAGTTTGTATTAAAAAATATGACTTTACTCCCTATTCTATTGTGGTATATAGAACAAGTGAGGGCTTTTTTAATAAAAGAAAGCCCTCAGAGGAATTTGCAAAAAAATATTGGCCACTATTAGGAATAGACAATGCTACTCAACAAAAGCTTATCAATAAAATTAAAAAAGGGGAAATATTAGATGCTTACCGTTCGGTAATGAAACTCTTAACCATTAGGAAAATGATGTTAAAATTTTTCAATGGTAAATTTATCTAAAACTATATCTGCTACAAAAACTTTATATTACCAAAAGTGTTTAAGGTTATTGAATTGATACATAAAAAATGATATCATATATAGTACTAAATGAATAAAGCAATTTATTATGGCTATATTTAATATTACGGAGGATTTTCATGAGCCAGATTAAAAAACTGTATAAAAAAATAAAAGAAAATCCTAAAAATGTTAGATTCGAAGAAATAGATAAAATTTTAAAATATTTTGGATTTGAAGCTCGAGAGCCAGGAAGTGGTTCAAGTCATATAACTTATTCTCATGCTGACCTAGAAGACATATTAACTATTCCAAAAGGAAGGCCTCACATTAAGGCGGTTTATGTAAAAAAGGCTTTGAAGCTTATTGAATTGCTTGATGTTAAATTTGAAGATGAGGAGGAATAATAATGCCAAATGAGTTAAACTACAGAGTTGAAATTGTTAAGCTTTCTGAAGAAGATGGAGGTGGTTATTTGGCTATTGTACCAAGATTGCATGGTTGTATAAGTGATGGAGAAACCCCAGAAGACGCATTAAAAAATGTTCAGGATGCAATAAAATGTTGGATTAAAACAGCCAAAGAAAAGGGAAAGAAAATTCCTCCAGAAGAAGAGTATAGGGAAGAAAGCGAACATAGTGGTAAACTTCTTTTAAGAATTCCTAAGAGCATGCACAAAACACTTTCAGAAATGGCTGAAGAGGAAGGGGTAAGTTTAAATAATTTAATTCAAAATCTACTCTCATTTGCCATTGGTTATAAAAGAGCAAAAAAAGATATAAGCAGTGATTATAGACCAGTATTTAATGACATAATAATTGAGTCGTTAATAGGAAAATGGAAAAAGGTAGATAATGTAGAATTGGTAAATTAATAATGAAGGTGGTATCATGCCTAAAAAGAGAACAAATATTATTAAAAAGATAGAAAAAAGCAACATTAAACTTAATAGAATTATAGCTGAAAGTCTGCCATATACTATGATATCAGATGGAAAAGGCGTAAAATTAAAAGAAAAATTTGATTATGAAATTATAGGTATTAACAACAATGAAGCTGAAATCAAGTTGAGTGCAGAAATAGGATTTGATCCACAAAAGATATTTAATATTAAGATCGAATTGATTGGTACTTTTCATTTTAGTGAAGTAATTACAGAAGACAAAATTAAAGAAAATATTTCAGACCTTTTGAATTTTATGGCTAGTGAAATGAGCTTTATTGTTAGTTTTATTACTGATAAAATGTTTGGTAAGCCATATATTTTCCCTCCAATAGTCGAGTTGAAAGAATAAAAATGTTATAGACAAGTAGACAATAGACAATAGACAAGGGGACGGTTCTTTTGTCTGCAGACAAAAGAACCGTCCGAAATTGATGAAAAAGCCCTGTTTTTACGCCGCTATTGCGGTTAATTTTGCTTGCATAGTATTTGCAATAAGAGACAACCATATTCCTCATTCCTTTAAATATGTATATAAAAGTGCAGGTATTTCACGTAAAAAACCATAAGCTTCATCACTTAACATATATCTTTTTATAAAAACTCCTGAAAAACTCGCATTTATATCAATACGCTTTGCTATTACACTTGCCCTTTTTAAATGAAATTTATTTGAAATAATTATTGCTGTTTTTAATGAATTTTTATCCATAATTTCCTTGGAAAAAAGTAAATTCTCATATGTAGAAAAAGATTTATCATCAGTTAAAATAATCTTTTGAAGTATGCCATTTTTTAAAAGATATTCTTTCCCTGCCTCAGCTTCCGAAATATTCTCTCCAGGACCTTTCCCTCCAGATACTATTATATACTTACCATACCCTTCTTTATAAAGTCTCAAAGCCTCATCAAGCCTTTCTTTGAAAAAAGGACTTGGCGTCTTTCCATATACTGCACAGCCTAAAACTATTATCACATCAGATTTTTTTGGTTTTTCATAAAGTGCAAAAGAAATTATCTGATATTCTAATGTTATTACCACTGTAACAAAAATTACTATTAAAATCCCTATAAACCTCAATAATAATTTCATTAAACTTTCCTCCAGAAAATTATTATAATAAAACCCTTTATATCATTATACAACATATATCCTATTACTAAAACAATTCTTCACAATACACTTATAAATAACCAGTTTTTGATAAAATAAAATTATGAACTTTTTACTTAGTCACGCGTTTAATTTGTAGAAGGGTGGGCAGGTGATGGAAGAGAAAGAACTAATATATAAAGCAAAAAATGGTAATAAATATGCTCTAAATGAGTTACTCTCCCAAAACTATAATACTTTATTAGGATATTGCATTAAAATGACAGGTAATCCGATGCTTGCCCAGGATATAGTACAGGAAACAATGCTCAAAGCTATTTTAAATATTAAAAATTTTACTCCTGAAGTCAAGTTCTCAACATGGCTTTTAAAAATCGCAACTAATACATTTAAAGATTATTTAAGAAAACACAAAAATATTGAACTTGTAGAAGAAATATTTTCAAATACTGAAGAAGATGTAGAAGAGACCGCTATGACAAATATTCAATACAGCGAACTAATGAATATTTTAATGAAACTGCCTTATGAGAAAAGAGCAGTATTCATTTTAAAACACTATTATGGATATAAATACCAAGAAATTGCGAAAATAATGGACTGCCCTGTTGGCACAGTACGGTCACGTTTACACAATGCTATAAAAGAAATAATGTCAGAAATAGGAAGAAGGGGTATATTGTGAAAAGAGAATGTAAAAAAATACAAGACAAAATAATTGATATTCACTACAATGAACTTAGTGACAATACAGAAGTAATTTCACATATTGAAAATTGCAGTGACTGTTATACATTCAAAAAAAATTTAAAACTAACATTAAATTACATGGATACCTTAGATGTTAAAATTGATATGTCAGACTTGCAAGTAAATATCGCAGAAATTATAGAAAAGGCAGAGCAAATAAGAAATAAACGAAAAGATAGGCTTGAATTGCTTATTTTTATAACCACATCAATAATTTTCTTAATATCATCAGTATTATTTATGGCAAATTTGCATGTTAGGTTGCTCCTATACACGCAAATTTTCCTTTATTTCAATCTGCCATTAATCTTAATACCCTTTTACAAATTAAAGACTTCAAGGAGATGATAAAATGTCCAAAAACACATTAATTTTAATAATTGTAATACCCCTATTATTTCTTCAAGCTTTATGGATTTTTATGGATGCAAAAAAACGTGGTGAAAAATACTACTGGGCATGGGGGATTTTTGGACTCCTAAATATACCTACATCTTTAATCATATACCTTTTTGTAACAAGGTATGGATATCTTAAATGTCCTAATTGTGGAAAAACAGTAAGAAATGATTACAAATTCTGTCCTTATTGTGGTACTTCTTTAAAGAAAACATGTCCAAAATGTGGAGCCGAAATAAAAGATGATTGGAAATACTGTCCTGAATGTTCAACAAAATTAAAATAATCTGAGGAGGTCTAAATTAATGATTGATAAATTAAGCAATCCTGAATTAATAAAACTACTTCTTCCTTTAGCTATAATCCAGTTAGGACTTACTGTATTTTCAATTTACAGACTTTCAAAAGACAAAGTTAAATATCTTCCAAAATGGGCATGGTTTTTAATTATAATCTTTGGAGAAATATTAGGTTGCTTGATATTTTTAACTATAGGCAGGGAGAGAGAATAACATGATAAAAGTTTTTAATCTAACAAAAAAATACGGTAAATATGAAGTTTTAAAAGGGATAAGTTTTGAAGTTGAAAAAGGAAATATTTACGGCTTATTAGGGCGAAATGGTGCTGGTAAAACTACCACAATGAACATTTTAACAGGGCTTATTGATTATGATGAGGGAGAAATATATATAAATGGTAAAATGTTAAATAGAAATAATAGGAAACTAATTGACGAAATAGGATACCTTCCTGAAAATCCTACTTTTTATAACTACATGACTGGCAGCGAATACCTGTATTTTATAAGCAAAATAAGAGGTATTCCTCATCAAAAAGCTAGCACAGAAGTGGAAGAACTCCTTAATACAGTTAAATTAAAAGAAGCCGCCAACAAAAAAATACAAGGTTATTCAAGAGGAATGAAGCAAAAATTAGGACTGGCGGTGGCTCTTTTAGATAACCCTGAAATAATTTTTTTAGATGAACCTACATCTGCCTTAGATCCAGAAAGCAGATATGATATACTTAATCAAATCTTGGAAATGAAGAAAAATGGAAAAACCATATTCTTATCTACCCATATATTAAGTGATGCTGAGAGAGTTTGCGACTATGTTGGCATACTTGATAAAGGTAAAATTATCTTTTCAGGAAGATTAAAAGAATTAAAGCAAAAATATATTCAGCCTGTGTATGATATTGTCTTTGAAAATTTACCTACCAATGCTGAAGAAAAACTTAATAATGTAAAATGGATTGATGATATTAAAATAGAGAATGATATTATAAGTATTTACGTAAATGACATTGAAGCAGCAAAAAAGAATATCCTCAATGAAATATCAAAACTTAGTATACCTGTTATATCACTGCAAAGAAGAGAAAATACTCTAGAGGACATATTTATAAGGATGGTGAAGCAAAATGAACACCTTTAAAGCATATCTGAAAAAGGAAATAATAGAATCGTGGAGGCATTACAAATATCTAATACTTCTAATTGGCATTGTTCTATTTGCTATACTTGATCCTATAATCCTTAAATTGCTTCCAGAAATGCTTAAAAATGAAATAAATGGTGATTTAGCTTCTTTAATACAAATTGATATGAAATCTGCAGTACAAAATTATATAAAGGATTTAAATCAAATATCATTACTGATAGTGCTTTTAACACTCATGGGAACCCTAAGTGAAGAAGTGTCTTCACAAAAATTAGTATTCCCTTATTCTAAAGGTGCTAACCTTTCAGCTATTGTCATATCAAAAATACTTCATTATTCCGTTACTTTGTCAATTTTCATAATAACTGGATTTGCTATTAACTACTATTACGCAACAACACTTTTCCATAACAACGTCATAGCTTTCAATAAAATATTAATATCATCTATCTTAATGTCAACTTATTATATTTTCACAATAACATTGCTTATATTTTTGAGTAGCATTTTGAAAAAAGGTATAATAGCTGCATTATCAGTATTAATACTTCATATAGTCTCAGCAATATTAGTAAATATTGATAAAATAGCTAAATTTATTCCCTACAACTTAATCTCACTTGCGAATTCCTTTAGTACAGAAAATATTTTAACTACAATTATATGGACAATACTATATTGCATAATATTGTTCATATTTACAATGAAAATAATGAACAAAATTGAAATAATATAACTTCTTCCCGAACAAGGAGACGGTTTTTTTGTTTCATATTGGAATAAGACAAAAGAACCGTCCCCTTGTCTTTTATAAAGAGAGGCTATATTTAATCCTCTATTTTTTATTTTTTCTGTGGTATAATGTACTAAAGATTTTGTGTGCTAAAGGGGAAGTATAAAATGGATAAAAAAGAGATTGCGAATGTTTTAAACAATATAGGGTTATTGCTGGAGCTTAAAGGGGAAAATCCTTTTAAGTCGAGAGCTTATTA
Source organism: Thermoanaerobacter sp. A7A (assembly GCF_000445185.1). Taxonomy (GTDB): domain Bacteria; phylum Bacillota; class Thermoanaerobacteria; order Thermoanaerobacterales; family Thermoanaerobacteraceae; genus Thermoanaerobacter. The sequence continues at coordinate 32,813 of NZ_AVAF01000004.1, read as the reverse complement.
TAATGCTGCGAGGACAATAGAATTATTAGATGAAGATATAGAAATCCTTGTTAAAGAGGATAGATTAAAAGGCATAAAAGGGATAGGGGAGGCAATTAATAAAAAGATTACGGAGCTAGTTTTAACAGGTAAAATGAAATATTATGAGGATTTAAAAGCCTCTATTCCTGAAGGGCTTGTTGAAATGCTTAAAATTCCCGGTCTTGGTCCAAAAAAGATAAAGACTATATACGAAAAATTGAATATTACCACAATTAGAGAGTTGGAATATGCTTGTATAGAAAATAGATTGATAGACCTTGCGGGTTTTGGGGAAAAAACTCAAAAGAAAATTTTGGAAGGGATACAGTTTGTAAAGCAATTCAGCGGTCAGCATTTATATCCAGAAGCTTACACAGAAGCGCTTAAATTAAAGGAATATTTAGATATGACTAAAACTGCATTAGTGACGGAAATTGCAGGTAGTTTACGAAGGAAAAAAGAGATAGTAAAAGATATTGATATTTTGGCTGCGGCATCAGATTCCTCAAAAGTTATGGAAGCCTTTGTAAATTACCAAGATGTAAGGGAAGTTATAGCAAAAGGAGATACAAAAACCAGTGTCACTTTAAAGTCGGGTATAAATACAGATTTAAGAGTTGTAACGGAAAAAGAATTTCCTTATGCACTTCACCACTTTACAGGCAGCAAAGAGCACAATACTGCAATGAGGCATAGGGCGAAGCAAATGGGTATCAAAATGAACGAATACGGCCTTTTTAAAGGAGACAAACTTATAGAATGTAAAAGCGAAGAGGAGGTATTTAATAAATTAGGACTTTTATATATTCCTCCTGAATTAAGAGAAAACATGGGAGAAATAGAAGCGGCAGAAAAAGGTGAGCTTCCGAAATTAATAGAAGAAAAAGATATAAAAGGAGTTTTCCACGTTCATACGACTTACAGTGATGGGGCTAATACCCTGGTAGAAATGGTAGAGGCGGCGAGAAAATTGGGGTATAAGTATATAGGCATCACAGACCACAGCAAATCTGCTTTTTATGCAGGAGGTCTTAAAGAAGAAGACTTAGTAAGGCAATGGGAGGAAATAGAGGAGTTAAATAAAAAATATAACGATATAGTCATTTTCAAAGGGATAGAGTCTGATATACTGCCTGACGGTTCTTTAGATTATGGAGAGGAGATATTAAAGCAATTTGAATTTGTGATTGCATCCATCCATTCTCATTTCAGGATGAGTAAAGAAGATATGACAAAAAGAATGATAAAGGCCATAGAAAATAAATATACAACTATAATAGGGCATGTTACAGGGAGGCTTCTTTTAGCGAGAGACAGTTATGAAATAGATATATATGAAGTTATAGAAGCAGCAGCCCATTATGGCAAGATAATTGAGATAAACGCAAACCCTTATAGGCTTGATTTAGACTGGCGATATGTAAAACATGCAAAAGAAAAAGGGGTAAAACTTGCGATATGCCCTGATGCCCACAGCATAGAAGGCTTAAATGATGTAAAGTATGGGGTAGGAATTGCCAGAAAAGGCTGGTTGGAGGCAAAAGACGTAATAAACACTTATGAAGTTCATGAAATCTGTGGCTCTTTGTTTTTTCAAAAGATGCAAAATAGGAGGTAGCTTTTATTAATAGATGCAAGCAACAAAATTTTAAAAACGATTGCTGAACAGGAAATAAATGAGCAGGCAAAAGATAAATTCATAAATAAAAGAGACGATAGCTGGATGTATATCCTTCCACAGCACCGACTGCTATCGCCTCTTTAGTTTACCGAAAAATGTTTACCGCCATTTTTTGTTTTGTAGGTATTCATGGATGGAGCGAGCTGCTTTTTTTCCGGCACCCATGGCCAAAATTACAGTAGCTGAACCTGTTACAATATCGCCTCCAGCCCATACCCCTTCTCTGGAAGTCCTTCCCTCCTCATCGACAGCGATATAACCGTGTTTTGTAAGTTCTAAGCCTTCAGTGGTCTTTGTGAGGAGGGGATTAGGGCCAGTACCTATGGCGATTACTACCGTATCAATATCCATAACAAATTCAGAACCCATTATAGGAACTGGACGGCGACGACCCGAAGCGTCAGGTTCTCCAAGTTCCATGCGGATACACTCAATACCTTTGACCCAACCATTTTCGTTACCTATTATTCTCACTGGATTTGTAAGGAAATCGAATATAATGCCTTCCTCTTTAGCGTTCTCGACTTCTTCTTTTCTTGCGGGCATTTCTTCCTCGGAACGACGATACACAATATGAACTTCGTCAGCTCCCATTCTTAGGGCAGACCTGGCTGCATCCATAGCTACATTGCCACCCCCTATTACTGCTACTTTTTTGCCTACCTTTATGGGGGTGTCAGTGTTGGGAAAAGAATAGGCTTTCATCAGGTTTATTCTGGTTAGAAACTCGTTGGCTGAATACACGCCAAGGTAGTTTTCACCAGGTATGCCCATAAATTTCGGGAGGCCAGCTCCGGTGCTGATAAAGACAGCCTCATACCCCATTTCAAAAAGGTCGTCTATCGTCAGAACTTTGCCCATAACCATGTTGGTTTTAATTTCTACGCCCAGCTGTTGTATAAACTTTACTTCTTGTTCCACTATAATTTTCGGTAGCCTGAATTCAGGAATACCGTATACCAGTACGCCGCCGGGTTTGTGAAGAGCTTCAAAGATCGTTACATCATAGCCGAGTTTAGCCAAATCTCCTGCACAGGTGAGACCGGCGGGCCCGGAACCGATGATGGCCACTTTTTTACCAAGCTTTTTAGGAATTACCGGGGGACGGATACCTTTTGTTCTCTCCCAGTCTGCTGCAAACCGTTCTAGGCGACCTATGGCCACAGGTTCACCTACTTTGCCCAAAACACAGTTTTTCTCGCATTGTGCTTCTTGTGGACAGACTCTGCCACATATGGCGGGCAAGCTGTTGGTTTCTTTTATAATCTTTATAGCTCCTTCAAAATCTCTTTCTGCAATACGTTTTATAAACTGGGGAATTTGTACCTGAACGGGGCACCCTTCAACACATCCTGTTTTTTTACACTGAAGGCACCTCTGGGCTTCACTAACTGCCTCTTCTTCCGAATAGCCCAAAGCTACTTCGTTAAAATTACGCCTGCGGACTTCAGGCTTTTGGGTAGGCATGGGTGTTTTCTTTTTGCTTCTATTTAACGGCATCTTTATCAGCTCCTTCTATTTTGTTGATTAATTTGCATTCATGAGCTTCATTAAATCTTTCGAGGGAAATTTTTTCTTCCTCCTTATAAGTGGCCAATCTTTTTATTAGTTCATCGAAATCTACTTTATGGCCGTCGAAAGCCGGACCATCAACGCAAGCAAATTTGATTTCTCCGTCTACGGTGACACGACACCCACCGCACATGCCTGTGCCGTCTACCATTATGGGATTAAGGCTCACCATAGTGGGTATGCCATAAGGCTTGGTAATTTCGCTTCCTATTTTCATCAAAATCGGGGGACCTATGATAATAATCTCATCAAATTTTTCACCTTGTTCTAAAAGCTCTTTAAGTACTACTGTGACAAACCCATGGCGGCCTTTTGAGCCATCGTCGGTGCAGATATACATCCTGTCGCTAACAGCTTTTATCTCTTCTTCCAAGATTAGCAATTCAGCTGTCCTAGCACCTATAATAGAAACTACTTCTACCCCCTGCTGATGAAGCATTTTGAGTTTAGGATAAAGTGGAGCAATACCAAGGCCTCCGCCTATTCCTAAAACTTTCTTGTGATTAGGAAACTCCACCGGAACTCCTAATGGGCCAACAAAGTCCTCTATATAGTCTCCCGCTTCCAAAGTCCCCAGCTCACGGGTGGTTTTACCTACCTCTTGGAATACTATTGTAACAGTGCCATTCTGGGCATCGTAGTCCGCAATAGTAAGGGGAATCCGCTCTCCTCCTTCTTTTATCCTCAATATTACAAATTGGCCTGGCCTGGCTTTTTTGGCTACCAGAGGTGCTTCCATTACAAATAACTTGATGGAAGGTGCCAGTTCTCTTTTTTCTAAAATTTTGAACATGATAATCCTCCTTTTCTATTAAGATTTTAGCAATATTTTATCACTTTCGAAGATATTATTAGTATTAATGACAATAAAAATGTTACGAAAATAACTATTTATTGTTATTTTTTAACAAAAGGCCGATGTGTCACAAAAAAAACCGTTGTATTTAGCTTTATCAACATAAAAATGGGGGTTTAAGTCCCCATTTTTATGTTAATATTACAACAGGTTTGATTAGGTCTTTTGGTTTATCTTTCATCAGCATTAGAGCTTTTTCAATATTATCAAATCCTTGAAAAACATGAGTGACGAGTTTGGAAGGATCGACACGCTTATAAAAAACAAGGTCAATCAGTCTTTCCATTCTTAGACGTCCACCAGGGCATAAACCGCCTTTTATAGCTTTATGAGCCATGCCGCAACCCCATTCAAGACGAGGAACAGGCAGAACATCTCCTTCGCCAAAATAATTTACATTAGCGATGGTGCCGCCTGGTTTAACAATCTTAACTGCTGTAGCCATAATGTCAGCATTTCCTCCAGCGATGATGGCAGCATCAACACCTTTGCCTTCCGTTAAATCCATAATCTGGCTTTCGATAGGACCATTTTTATAGTTTACAATATCAGTAGCTCCATAGTATTTTGCAGCATCTACACAAACAGGTCTACTGCCTACTGCAATAATTCTTCCAGCACCCCGCAATTTGGCACCAGCGACTGCCATAAGACCTACTGGACCAATACCCAAAACCGCTACCGTTGCACCTAATTCTATTTCTGCCAGTTCGGCTCCGTGAAAACCAGTAGTCATCATATCGGGAATCATAACTGCAGCTTCCAATGGAATTTCCTTAGGCAGATGTGCTAAATTCATATCAGCATCGTTCACATGAAAAAATTCACCAAAAACACCATCTTTTATATTCGAAAATTTCCAGCCTGCCAGCATTCCACCAGAGTGTTGGTGATATCCTCTTTGTACTTCAGAGGTTCGCCAATCAGGGGTAATAGCTGGTACAACAACGCGATCACCAGGTTTAAAATCTTTTACCTCACTACCTACTTCAACTACTTCACCTACAGCTTCGTGACCGAGTATCATGTTATGTCTTTCGCCAATAGCACCTTCAAAAACGGTATGAACGTCCGAAGTGCAAGGGGCCACAGCTAGAGGTCTTACGATAGCGTCAAAAGGGCCGGGAGTAGGCTTTTCTTTTTCAATCCAACCGACTTTACCGATACTGAGCATTGCAAAACCTTTCATTATTAAGACACCTCCTGAAATACTGGGAAAGTTATTAATGTGAATACTAGCTAACCCGTTAATTATTAATAATTTATTTTATAATTGTATACAGTATACAATTTATAATATAACACATCGTTAGGAATTTGTCAATCATTATTTTTTATTTTTGCGAAATAATTTAACGAAATTTTTTATGAAAAACTCTTGAAAAAATTTTTTATGGTGGTATAATGTAAAATAAAAGTTGTATAATTATAAATTAAATATTGTATTTATGCATTAAAAAATATTTTTTTAACACTTTATGCATAAATATAAATCAAAGCGTATATATATTAATAAATGACAGGGGATGTAAAAGAGGGAGGCACTTTAAATGGTGAGAGTAGGAATATTTGGGGCAACGGGTTATACGGGGGTCGAACTTATAAGAATACTTTCAAAGCACGAAAAAGTAGAAATAAAATATCTTTCTTCTCAAAGTTATAATGCCAAAGCAATTTCGGATGTTTATTCATCCCTCATTGGTTTTTGCGACAAAGAGTTGGAAGAGTTAAGCCTAGAAAAGGCAATGTCAGAATGCGATGTCATATTTACGGCTTTGCCTTCAGGTCATGCTTCAAAAATCGCCAGAGAAGCTGTAAAAAAAGGAGTAAAGGTGATTGACTTAGGAGCTGACTTTAGATTTGATGATTATTCCGTCTACAAAGAATGGTATGGTGGAGATTATGAAAATTATGAAGGTATTAAAAGAGTATATGGTCTTCCGGAAGTTTACAGAGAAACTATAAAAGAGGCTGAAGTAGTAGGAAATCCGGGATGTTATCCTACAAGCGTTATATTAGGACTTATGCCTCTTTTGAAAAATGGCATAATAGAGGGGAATGTAATTGTTGATTCAAAGTCAGGTGTATCAGGTGCAGGTCACAATCTCTCCCATAACAATATGTATGCAGAATGCAATGAAAACATAAAAGCGTATAATGTTGCAAAGCATAGACATATCCCAGAGATTGAGCAAGAGCTTTCAAAAGTTTTTGGTGAAAAAGTGTCAGTTGTGTTTACTCCCCACCTTACGCCAATGACAAGAGGAATTTTAAGTACTATGTATTGCAAACTAAAAAAAGATATGGATGTAAACACTGTTTATAATGTTTACACCGATTTTTATAAAAATGAGTATTTTGTAAAAGTGTTACAACCTGGTAATTACCCCGCAACAAAAAACGTGTATGGTTCAAACTTTTGCCACATAGGGTTTGAGATTGATAAACATACAAGTACTCTAATAGTTATGTCTGCTATTGACAATCTTGTCAAAGGAGCGTCAGGCCAGGCAGTGCAAAATATGAATATTATGTTTGGAATAAATGAAAATACTGGACTTGATATAGTTCCAATATATCCTTAGATAAAACCACAAACAAAAAATAAAGGGATTTGGAGGATTTGATAATGGAAGAGTTGGAGATTTTAGAAGGAAGCATTGAACTGCCAAAAGGCTTTTTAGCCTCAGGCATTTTTGCAGGGATAAAAAAAAGTAAAAAGGATATTGCATTAATATATTCAGAAAAAGTGGCAAATGCAGCAGCAGTATTTACAACGAATAAGGTTAAAGCGGCGCCAGTCCTTCTTGATATGAAAAGAATAGAAAAAGGTATAGCACAGGCGATCATTATAAACAGTGGCAATGCCAATGCCTGCACAGGAGAAAAAGGCTTTGAGGATGCGGTTAACATGGCAAAAAAAGTGTCACAACTTCTTAAAATAGATGAAGAAAATGTGCTGGTATGTTCTACAGGAGTTATTGGAGTACCTCTTCCTATGGAAAAAGTTTTAAAAGGGATTGAGGCTGCGGCAGAAAATCTTTCAACAGAGGGTGGGTACCAGGCGGCTGAAGCTATAATGACAACAGATACCTTTTTAAAAGGTGTGACAGCCAAGTTTGTAATAGAAGGTAAAATTGTTACAATGACAGGGTTTGCGAAAGGGTCAGGTATGATACATCCAAATATGGCCACAATGCTTTCTTTTATACTTACAGATGCTAATATAACTAAGGTTGCATTAAATAAAGCTTTTAAAGAAACTGTAGACAAAACTTATAACATGATTTCTGTTGATGGAGATATGAGCACAAATGATACAGCGATAATACTTGCAAATGGGGAAGCGCAAAACAAAACAATAGAAGAAGGGACTCATGAATTTGATGTGTTTTATAAAGCCTTAGAGTATGTAAATAAAACTCTTGCAAAACTTATTGTGAAGGATGGGGAAGGAGCAACTAAATTCATGGAAGTAAATGTAATAAATGCAAAAACTGAAAAAGATGCAAGATTAGCTGCAAAGTCTATCGTAAACTCAAATCTTGTAAAGACAGCTATATTCGGTGAAGATGCCAACTGGGGAAGGATTCTCGCGGCAGTGGGGTATTCAGGGGCAGATTTTGACGTAAGTAGAGTTGACATATATTTAAAAAGCGTGAAGGGAGAGGTTAAAGTTTGTGAAAACGGCGGATACATCTTTTTTGATGAGGCTTTAGCCAAAGAAATTTTAAAAGAAAAAGAAATTACTCTAACTGTAGATATGAAAGCCGGGGAATGTACTGCGACTTCTTGGGGGTGCGATTTAAGCTATGACTATGTGAAAATCAATGGGAGTTACAGGACATGATTAGAAAAGAGAAGTTTGGCGATGAAATTGCAAAAGCCCATGTTTTAATAGAAGCACTCCCATACATTAAGAAGTTTTCTGGCAAGACTGTTGTAATAAAATATGGTGGAAGTGCAATGTTAGACTGCAATTTAAAAAGAATGGTAATGCAGGACATTGTATTGATGAAATTTGTAGGATTAAATCCTGTAGTTGTACATGGCGGTGGACCAGAAATAAATAACATGCTAAAAAGATTAGGCATAGAGTCAAAGTTTGTGAAGGGACTGCGGGTTACTGACGAGGTAACTATGGAAGTTGTTGAAATGGTACTAGTGGGGCGCATTAATAAGGAAATTGTATCTATGATCAATGAATTAGGCGGTCAGGCGATTGGCATAAGTGGAAAAGATGGCAAACTTTTAAAGGCGGAAAAGGACACATCGAATGGCGACATAGGATACGTAGGAAAAATTGTAGATGTAAACATAGATGTAATAACGATGATGCTGGAAAAAGGCTATATACCTGTTATTGCACCGACATCTTTCGGAGATGACGGCAAAACGTACAATGTAAATGCGGATACTGCAGCAGGAAAAATCGCAGAAGCATTAAAGGCTGAAAAACTAATTTTACTTACAGATGTCGAAGGAATTCTATCAAATATAAATGATAAAAGTAGCCTAATATCCCGAATGGACTTAGAGCACGCAAAAGAATTTATGAATTCGGGACGCATAAACGGTGGAATGATACCAAAACTTGAATGTTGCATAAAAGCTGTTGAAAATGGAGTAAAAAGAGCTCACATCATTGACGGAAGGCTTACACATTCACTGCTTCTTGAAATTTTTACTGATGAAGGAATAGGAACTATGATAGGAAAGGAATGTTTTGATGATGATAAGCGTTGATGATAAGAAATATGTAATGAATACTTACAGCAGATACCCTATTACCCTGGTGGAGGGGAAAGGGACAAAAGTGTGGGATGACAAAGGGAATGTTTATCTCGATTTTGTTGCAGGCATTGCAGTAAATTCATTGGGGCATTGTCATCCGGCATTAGTTGATGCTATAAAGAACCAATCCGAAAAACTTATACACTGTTCTAATCTTTATTGGAATGAGAATCAGATACAACTTGCAAAGATAATCGCGGAAAACTCCTTTGGGAATAAGGTATTTTTTGCAAATAGTGGTGCAGAAGCAAATGAAGGCGCAATAAAACTTGCCAGAAAATATGCCTCATTAAAATACGGTGATAAAAGGTATAAAGTTATATCTGCCAAAAATTCTTTTCACGGTAGAACTTTTGGGGCACTTACTGCGACAGGTCAAGAGAAGTATCACAAAGGTTTTGGCCCACTTCTCTCTGGTTTTAAATATGTACCTTTTAATGATATTGATGCTCTTTATGAAGCTATTGATGATGAAGTGTGTGCGATTATGCTTGAAGTAGTGCAAGGTGAAGGCGGTATCCATGAAGCTATACCAGAGTATATAAAGGCGGCAAGAGAGATATGTGATGAAAATGACATTCTCTTTATAATAGACGAAGTTCAGACAGGTATAGGAAGGACGGGAAAACTTTTTGGATATGAACATTATGGCATAACTCCTGACATCATGACTTTGGCAAAGGGATTGGGAGGAGGTTTTCCAATAGGAGCTATTGTCGCAAAAGAGGATAAAGCTGTTTTTCAACCGGGAGACCATGCCTCCACATTTGGAGGAAATCCCCTTGCTTGCGCCGCGGGAATTGCAGTGATGAACGAAATAACAAAGGAAGGCTTTTTAGATAATGTGGCTCAAAAAGGCGAGTATTTCAAGGGAAACCTTGAAAGTTTAAAGGAGAAACACAGTGTCATAAAAGAAGTGAGAGGAAAAGGCCTTATGATAGGCTGCGAAATGGATATGGAAGAGGCTTCGGATATTGTGACAAAGGCAATGGAAAAAGGCTTACTTATAAATTGTATCAGTCACAATGTTTTAAGATTTGTCCCTCCTCTTACTGTGACAAAAGAGGAAATAGATACGGCGTTAATAATACTGGAGGATGTACTTTGTGAAGTGGGGTTTTAGCATGAAAGGTTATTTAAAACTTGAGGATGGAAGCATATTTGAAGGTGAGTTAATAAGCAAAAACAAAAAAGGATATGGAGAGGTTGTTTTTACTACAGGGATGACAGGCTATCAAGAAGCCATAACAGACCCTTCCTATGCAGGCCAAATAGTTGTCATGACATACCCTTTAATAGGAAATTACGGCATTAACAAATACGACTTTCAATCAGAAAAGCCTCATATAAGGGGATTTGTTGTACGGGAATATTGCGATAAGCCCAGCAATTTTCAAAGTGAGGAGTCACTTTTGAGCTATCTTGATAAGCACAACATACCAGTATTATCAGGAATTGATACAAGGGCTTTGACAAAAAAGCTTAGAGAAAATGGAACTATGAGAGGAATTATAACTCATAATCCTGACGACAACATAGAATTTGACCAGGCAAATCTTTTGGAAGAAGTTTCTACGAAAAAGCCCTATCGTATAGAAGGTATTGGTCCAAAACTTGCATTTATTGACCTTGGCACCAAGAAAAGCATTTTAAAGATGCTAAATTCTGTTGGATTTGACATTTATGTGTTTCCTTACAATGCAAGTTATGATGATGTCATGCAAATAAATCCCGATGCAATATTTCTTTCAAATGGACCAGGAGACCCTAAGGATGCAGTTGATGCAATAGAACTTACTAAACAATTTATAGGTATGAAACCTGTGCTGGGGATATGCTTAGGGCATCAAATAATAGCCTTAGCCCTTGGATGTAATACAGTAAAGATGAAATTTGGCCACAGAGGTGCAAATCAACCTGTTAAGGATTTACTGACAAATAAAGACTATATAACTTCTCAAAACCACGGATACGCTGTTGAAGAGGAGTCAATAGATAAAGACAAGATAACTATAACCCACATAAACTTAAACGATGGAACAGTAGAAGGCATTATGCATAAGTTTCTGCCAGTTTTTTCTGTACAGTATCATCCTGAGGCATGTCCTGGTCCTCGTGATTCAACAGATATTTTTGATAAATTCATGGATATAGTCATGGTTTACAAAAGGAGGTCTTATTTTGCCGAAATATAAGGATATTAGTAAGGTTCTGGTAATAGGCTCAGGCCCGATTATAATAGGGCAAGCAGCGGAGTTTGATTATTCAGGAACCCAAGCCTGCAAATCTTTAAAGGAAGAAGGAGTACAAGTAGTACTTGTAAATAACAATCCAGCTACCATAATGACTGACACTGATATAGCAGATATTGTTTATATTGAAAATCCTACTGTAGAAGTAGTTGAAAAAATAATAGCAAAAGAAAGGCCCGATGGAATTCTTGCTACCTTAGGAGGACAGACAGGGCTTAATCTTGCTGTCAAACTTAAAGAAGAAGGAATTTTAGATAAATATAATGTAAAACTTTTAGGCACTTCTTTCGAGTCAATAAAAACTGCAGAAGATAGAGAACTTTTTAAAAGAAAAATGCAGGAAATAGGGGAGCCAGTTGCTGAAAGTGTCACAGTCACAAATGTGGAGGATGCACTTAAATTTGCTAAAAATTACGGTTATCCTTTGATAATAAGGCCTGCATATACTCTTGGGGGTACAGGTGGCGGTATAGCTCACAATGACGAAGAACTTATATCGATTGTGGATTTAGGTCTTAAAAAGAGTATGGCTCAAGAAGTACTTGTTGAAAAATCTCTGTATGGATGGAAAGAAATAGAGTTTGAGGTAATGAGAGATGCCGCTGATAATTGTATTACCATCTGCAGCATGGAAAATTTTGATCCTGTAGGAGTTCATACTGGAGATAGTATAGTCGTAGCGCCAGTGCAGACTTTGTCAGATTACGAATATCAAATGTTAAGAAGTGCAAGCATTAAAATAATCAGGGCTTTAAAAATTGAGGGAGGATGTAATATCCAATTTGCTTTAGACCCCCAAAGCCACAAATACTATGTTATAGAAGTAAACCCAAGGGTTAGTCGTTCAAGCGCACTGGCATCAAAAGCGACAGGATATCCTATTGCAAAGGTTGCTGCAAAAATTGCGATAGGACTTAGGCTTGATGAAATAAAAAATCCTGTCACGGGTAAAACAACCGCATTTTTTGAACCTGCACTGGATTATGTTGTGACAAAAATACCGAGGTGGCCTTTTGACAAATTTTATACTACTGATAGAAGAATAGGTACACAGATGAAGGCGACAGGAGAAATAATGGCAATAGAAAGGTCTTTTGAAGCCTCCCTTTTGAAGGCTGTAAGGTCATTAGAGATAAAAGTTTATGGTCTTAGGTTAGATAGTGTAAGAGGCATGGGAACAAAAGAAATACTGGAGGGCATTTCAGTGCCTAATGATATGAGGCTGTTTTATATAGCAGAAGCTCTTCGCCGCGATATAGACATTGATTATATAAATGACGTTACAAAAATAGACAAATGGTTTTTAAATAAGCTTTTAAATATTATAAATATGGAAAGGGAAATAGAGAAAAATGAGTTAAGGGAAGAGATTCTTAAAAAAGCAAAGAGAATGGGATTTTCAGACAGAGAAATTGCAACAATAAAGGGAATTAAAGAAGAAGATGTTAGAGCATTAAGAAAAGAATATAGCATATATCCTTCCTATAAAATGGTAGATACCTGTGCAGCGGAATTTGAATCAGTTACACAATATATATATTCAACTTATGGCGAAGAAGACGAAGTTGAGACCCATGACATACCAAAAGTAATTGTAATAGGCTCTGGTCCTATAAGAATTGGTCAGGGAATTGAGTTTGATTACTGTTCTGTTAAAGCCTTGTGGGCTTTAAGAGATGCTGGAATTAAATCTATCATAATAAACAACAATCCTGAAACTGTCAGCACAGACTTTGACACAGGAGACAGGTTGTACTTTGAGCCTATTACATTGGAGGATGTTTTAAACATATACGAGAAAGAAAAGCCACTCGGCGTAATGGTAATGTTTGGCGGCCAGACAGCAATAAATCTTACAGAAGGGTTAGTTAAAACGGAGTAAAAATATTAGGCACATCCTATGAAAGCATTGACATAAGTGAAGACAGGGAAAAGTTCTCAAAACTTTTAAGAGAGTTAAACATCAATCAACCTAAAGGCGAATATGCATTAACAGTAGGAGATGCAAAAGATATAGCCTTAAAGCTTGGATTTCCACTTCTTGTAAGGCCATCCTATGTTATAGGCGGTCAGTCCATGGAAAAAGTTAACACACTTCAAGAGATAATCGACTATGTTTCAAATGCAACCCAAGTATCTCCCGGCAGGCCTATCTTAATAGATAAATATATAGATGGAAGAGAAGTAGAAGTTGATGCAGTTTCAGATGGTGAGTGTGTATTAATACCCGGAATAATGGAGCACATAGAAAGAGCTGGAGTGCATTCAGGAGATAGTTTCTCAATATATCCTGCAAGAAATTTGTCCGAACGGGAGATAAACACTATTATCGAATACACAGAGAAGATTTCAAAAGCTTTAAATGTAAAAGGACTTATAAATATTCAATTTGCTGTAAAAGAAGGCACTGTATACGTGTTAGAAGTAAATCCCAGAGCTTCACGTACTGTACCTATTATGAGCAAAGCAACGGGTATACCTATGGTAAAACTCGCAGTGGAAGTGGCCTTGGGCAAAAAGCTAAAAGAGTTAGGTTATAAAGGCGGTTTATGGCCGCAGACCCCATATACGGTTGTAAAAGCTCCCGTATTTTCTATGGAAAAATTGACAGATGTTGAAGTTTCACTAAGTCCTGAAATGAAATCAACTGGAGAAATAATGGGTATAGATTTAACTTATGAAGGAGCACTTTACAAAGCTTTAGAAGGAGCAGGCCTTAAAATACCTAAAAAAGGTAAGATTCTTCTTTCAATAGCGGAAAGAGATTTTCAAGAAGCAGTATCTTTAGTAGAAAAATTGCAGGGCTTAGGTTATGAAATATATGCCACATACAGGACAGGTAAGTATTTGAGTTTGATGGGTATTCATGTAAATATTATGTCTCTTGACAATGCAATAAAATTGCTGAAGGATGGATATTTTGACGCTGTAGTAAATACACCGACAAAAGGCAAAAAACCTGATAATACGGGATTTAAGTTAAGAAGAACAGCAGTAGAATACAGAATTCCTCTTTTTACATCTATAGATACTATAAAAGCGGCATTAAATGCTGTGTCAAAGGTAAATGTGAACGGCTTGTCCATTTTATCTGTAAATGAATATCAAGAAATGCAAAAGGATAATGTCAAAAATTTAGTTTTATAAGGGGTGTTTAAAAATGTTAAAAGGTGAAAAAGTGGTACTTGCTTATTCAGGAGGACTTGACACATCAGTAATTATACCATGGCTTAAAGAAAATTATGAATGTGAGATAATAGCAGCTTGCATTGATGTAGGACAGGGAGAGGAACTTAAATATATAAAAGATAAAGCCTTGGCAAGTGGTGCCAGCAAAGTATATATCGAAGACGTAAAAGAAGAATTTGTAAAAGATTATATATTCCCTACTTTAAAGGCTGGTGCTGTTTACGAAGGGAAATACCTTTTAGGCACTTCTATGGCGAGGCCTTTAATTGCCAAAAAACTTGTGGAAATTGCCCACAAAGAGGGTGCAAAAGCAATAGCCCATGGTGCGACAGGCAAAGGCAATGACCAGGTGAGGTTTGAAGTATCAATACATGCTCTTGACCCCTCAATAAAAATCATAGCACCATGGAGGATATGGGATTTAAAATCAAGGGAAGATGAAATAGACTATGCAAAAAAGAAAGGGATTCCAATCCCTGTTACTAAAGAAAAAATATACAGTGTCGATAATAACTTGTGGCATGTAAGCCATGAAGGTGGCGACCTTGAAGACCCCTGGAATGAGCCTAAAAGCGACCTTTACGATATAATCACCCCACCTGACAAAGCCCCAGATAAGCCGGAATATGTAGTTATAGAATTTGAAAAGGGCATACCTGTGAAAGTAAACGGCAAAGCTTTAGAACCTGTCAAATTAATAGAAGAATTAAACGTAATTGCAGGAAGAAACGGTGTGGGGATAGCCGACATTGTTGAAAATAGGCTTGTAGGGATGAAATCTCGCGGTGTTTATGAAACTCCTGCAGGGACACTGCTTCACGCTGCTCACAAAGAACTTGAATATCTTGTGCTTGATAAGGAAACAATGAGGTTTAAGGATTTGGTTTCACAAAAATATGCAGACCTTGTTTACAACGGTTTGTGGTTTTCACCACTTAAAACGGCTCTGGATGCCTTCGTTGAGGAGACCCAAAAAAATGTAACTGGTGTTGTGAGGCTAAAGCTTTATAAAGGAAATGTCATAAACGCTGGTGCAAAATCTCCTTATTCTCTTTACAATGAAGAATTTGTAACTTTTGGTAAAGATGAGGTTTATAATCAAAAAGATGCAGAAGGATTCATAAATCTCTTTGGACTTTCTTTAAAAATTAAGGCGTTGAGGGAAATGGAGAGGAAGGATATGGATGAAGCTGTGGGGAGGTAGGTTTAAAAGCGAGACGGACAAACTAATGGAGGAGTTTAATTCCTCCATTTCTTTTGATATAAGGCTTTTAAAGCATGACATATTAGGCTCAATTGCCCATGCAAAAGGACTTTATAAAGCTGGAGTGCTGACAGAAGATGAACTCAATTTAATAGAAAAAGGGTTAAAGGAAATTCTTGATGAAACCAATGTTGGAGAGATACCAAATGATGAAGATGTTCATTCTTATGTTGAAAGGCTTTTAACTGAGAAAATAGGCGATACAGGGCGCAAACTTCACACAGGAAGAAGTCGAAACGACCAAGTTGCAACGGATGAAAGGCTTTATTTGAGAGATGAGATAGACAAAATAAAAGAGGATTTAATAAAACTTATAGATACCTTAAAAGAAATGGCTGAAACTTATAAAAAGGCGATTATGCCGGGATATACGCATTTGCAAAGGGCACAGCCTGTGACTTTTGGACATCATCTTCTTGCCTATGTTGAAATGTTTAAAAGAGATTTATCAAGGCTTGAGGATATGGTGAAAAGAGTCAACGTAATGCCTTTGGGCTCTGGTGCACTTGCGGGTACCACCTTTGATATTGATAGAAAATACGTGGCATCTCTTTTAGGGTTCGATGATATAACTTTAAACAGCATGGATGGTGTAAGCGATAGAGACTTTGTAATAGAATTTTTAAGCTTTGCCTCTATAACAATGATGCATTTAAGTAGGTTCTCAGAAGAATTAATTTTGTGGTCCACCAAAGAATTTGATTTTATTGAGATGGACGACAGATTCTCAACAGGAAGCAGTATGATGCCGCAAAAGAAAAACCCTGATGCAGCAGAATTAATAAGGGGCAAAACTGGGAGAGTTTACGGTGATTTGATTACAATACTCACTGTAATGAAAGGACTCCCTCTTGCATATAACAAAGATATGCAGGAAGATAAAGAGGCTTTGTTTGACGGAATAGACACTTTAAAAATGTCTTTGAAAGTATTTACTGAGATGATAAAGACAATTAAAGTAAAGACTGACAACATGGAAAGAGCCGCAAAATATGGTTACATGAATGCTACAGATTTTGCAGACTATCTTGTAGAAAAAGGCATTCCCTTCAGAATTGCTCATGAAATTGCAGGTAAAGTCGTTTTATATGCAATAGAACGAAACTTAGCAATTGAAGATTTATCACTTGAAGAACTTAAAAAATTCAGCGATGTGATAGATGAAGATGTATATGAGGCGATAGATCTTAAAAATATATTGAAGAAAAGAAAAACTATAGGTGCACCAAAGATATAAAAACTTAGCCCTCCCAAACAAAGGGGACAGTTCAGAACCCAAACAAAAGGAACCACCCCTTTTGTTTGGGTTTGGGGTCATATCAGTGAAATAAATTGTTCTATTTCTTCTTTTATGACATCGAGAGATTTTCTCCAGAAGTCGATAGAATGTATGTCAAATCCCACGATTTTTCCTAATTCGTAAAGATTTTTCTTGCCTGTTTGGGATAAAAGTTCTTTGTACTCCTCTACGAATTTTTCTCCTTCTTGATTGTACTTGCAAATTAGGCCTTTTACAAATAGTTCACCAAAAGCGTAAGGGAAATTGTAATAGTTTAAGTCAGCATCGTAATAGTGGGGTTTATTTATCCACATGTAAGGGTGCATATAATTTTGGTCAAGTCCATCTCCATAAGTTTTTTTCTGAGCATCTATCATCATTTGTTTTAGTTCTTCCACAGATAAGGAATGGTCTTTTCGCCTTTTTAGGAGTTCATTTTCAAATAAAAATCTTGAGTAAATATCGACTATGGTTTGAGTGGAGCGCTGGAGAGAATTTTCTATAATTGACAGTTTTTCTTCATTAGTTGCCGTTTTTAATGCGGAGTTTACTATTATGTGCTCATTAAAGATAGAGGCAGTTTCAGCTATGGGCATAGGGTACCTTGAGTTGATTAATGTTTCATCTGCCAGTAGATGGCCGTGGTATCCATGTCCTAATTCGTGGGCTAATGTCAAAACATTAGAAAAATTTCCATCAAAGTTTGCGAGAATTCTGCTTTCTTTTATTGGATGCAGGTTAAAGCAAAAGGCTCCTCCTCTCTTGCCTTCTCTAGGTTCTGCATCAATCCAATTATTTCTAAAAGCGTTATCTGCAAATTCTGCCAGGTCTTCACTGAAAGACTTGAAGTTTTCTACAATGAATTCTCTAGCCTCTTCAAAGGTAAGTTTTTTGTCCAGTTTTCCTACAGGGGCAAAGAGGTCATAGAAAGGAAGTCCTTCTTTGTGACCTAAAAGCTTTGCTTTTTCTTTTAAATACTTTCTAAATACTGGTAAATATTCTTCTATGGCTTTTAACATTGCATCAAAGGTTTCAAAATTCATACGAGAGCGCTGTAACGTCATTTCGAGGGGAGAAGAGTATTTTCTCAATTCTGTTACAGTGAGGACTTCACCTTTTATTCCGTTTAGACAGGCGGCTGAGGCTTCTTCTATCTTTTTGTAGGAATTTAACTCTGCAAAGTAGGCAGTCTTCCTTATGTAAGGGTCCTTGTCATAAGCCATGTTTCTGACAACTGAAAGAGGCAGTTTTTTTTCTTCTCCATTTATGTTTATATCTACAAGTAGTGTGGAGGTTAAAAACTCATGTAACTTTGCCCATGCTTCTGAACCCGTGTTTTTCATTTTTGCCAGTATTATTTCTTCTTTTTCTGATAGGAGGTGTTCGGCTTCCTTTATTGTTTCTTTTACGTAAAACTCATGAGATTTGAGGTATGAAGAGGATTCTATTATTTCATCTACGTTTTTGAGGTTTAAAAGCCACCTTTTGAATTTTGTTTCAGGCTCTGCCAGCATTGTTGTAACATTTTCAAGGGTTTCAACTGCTTTGAGGGCTTTTTCATTTTTAACATCTACACTTAAAGAGAGCAAAGAAAAGCCCCTCACTTTTACTAAAAGGTCTCCCAGTTCATTTTTAAACTTTATGTAGTACTCAAGCTTTTCTTTTGCATTTTCATCTGTTTGGAGGTTTTTCTCGCACCACTTTTTTATGTGTTCAATTGATGAAAGTATCTTTTCGTTGTCTTTTTTAAATTCTTCGCTGTCAAAGGAGGTATAAAGCTTTTCTAACGACCATCTCATTTTACTTTTCCCCCATTTTTATATAATTTTTATCAATTTGATTGTAAACCAATTCAAAAAAGAAGTCAAATTGTAAGATTAACAAACTGGTCAATATTGCTTTTTTAAGGATTTTTGAGCGTTTTATTATGTTCCTCTTTTTAAAGAATATGCTATTTTATTTTTAATAGCTGCTGTATCACGCTCTGAGGTAAATTTTCACAATAAAGTATTGACAAAACCGTTATTACTGTATATAATGTTAATATACAGTAATAACACAAAGGGGATGGTTGTAATAGATGAACATTATCATTTCAAATTCTGCGGAAGAGCCTATATATGAGCAAATTGTCAGGCAAATCAAAGAAGCAATTTTGAAAGGGGAGTTGGAAGAGGAGGAATTGCTTCCTTCTATTAGAAACCTAGCAAAAGAGTTGCAGATTAGCGTGATTACTGCAAAAAGGGCTTATGACGAATTGGAAAAAGAAGGATTCATTACTACAATTCCGGGAAAGGGTACTTACGTAGCAGCGCAAAACAAGGAATTAATGCGTGAGAAACGGCTAAAAATTGTAGAAGAAAAATTAGTAGAAGCGATTATAGCTGCAAAAGCAGTAAACTTATCCTTAGAAGAGATAAAAGAGATGTTAGAGATTTTGTATAAGGAGGTCTAAAAGGTGGAGCCAATTTTGGAGGTTAAGAATTTAAGGAAGAATTTTAGAGGGTTTACATTAAAAGATGTCTGTATGACATACATGGGAATGATAATTGCAAGCTCAGCTGATGTAAATAGTTTGCCTCTAAAAAGGCATGAAATTGTATTGGCAAAATACCTGTCTATATTTGTCTATTCAGCAATAGGCATAGCTATTTATTTGTTAGTTGCAGCAGCTACAAAAGTACTAGGCTTTCCTATTCATGTATATCCTATCAATTTTAAAGCTGTAATTTACGGCATACTGGCGGTGAGTTTTCTAAATGCCATATACCTTCCTTTAATGTTTAAATTTGGACATGGTTTTTCTGGGATTATGTACATTATTTTGATTTTTGGATTTTCTTATGGCATATCTTATGTTATAAGACTTTTTGAAAAACTTGTAAATTATGATTGGTTTCAAAATATTGTATCTTTTATAATGAATCAATCAGATACAGTGAAAATGTTGTTTATAACTGCTTTAGCGCTTATTATACTGACGGTTTCATGTTTATTATCTGTTAAGTTTTATAAAAATAGGGAGTTTTAATAATATAGATAGGGGCAGTTCTTTGTTAAAAGAACCGGCCCCCTATTTAAGTGTTATTTTACAGGCAATTTTACTTCAAATTTACTGGATTTGATATTTATATATGCAGTATCGGGGCTGACAGGAGAGAATTTTATTAATCTGGGATAGGCTTTATCTTTTTCTACTTTGCCATTTATATCAAAAAGATTATACTCTGCTTCCCACTTTAGGATATTGCCTTTATCATCAGTTACAGTCCATAGACTTGGCTGCATATATTGATATTCGTCTGTGTATTCGTACCAACCTACTACAGGGTCTTGTGGAGCTTCAATTTCTATGCTGGTGGAGAAAGGTGAAAGAATTATTTTATTAAATTTGATTTCACCTAACTTGTCATTGATTACAATTTTTGGTTTGAGTATTTTTAAATCTACTTTAGTTTTGGAGGCAGGAATTGTAAAATTAAAATTCCAATTGCCTTTAATAGTGTGTCTATTTGTTCCTTCATAAAAAGTTATTTCTCTTATGTTTATTTTTACATCTATAGAAGAAGGGATTTTATCGAGATATCCTCTTACAAGTTCATATTTTGCCGATGCTATAAAAGTATTGTCATTAGTTAAGATTCCTGAAACAGTGTTACTACCAGCAGATAAATTTTCATTATTTATTGCTGTTTCAGCACTGCTATCAACAAAAATTTTATCTTTTTCTATTTTTTTTGGGAGATGGTTATCTTTTATTATATATCCCACCACCAATCTGGATCCATCAAAAGCCGCTTCATTCAGTGTCACTTCAACGCCTTTAGAGATTTGTGAAGCACCTATTCCTACAGTATATTTTTGATATTCAGTCTTTTCTATACCTCTATTTGAAAGATATTCAAATACTGAATTGATTATAGGTATGTTTTTTCCTATAGCAGGGTCTATTATTCCTATTGTTAGTATTGCTACGATTAACAGTGAAGCTACTTTTAAAAGTGCTCCTAAGGTGATTTTCTTAGAAGTAGTATTTTTTGGCACTTTGTTGTCTCCTTTCCTTTCTTTTATCATATTTAAGGTATTTTCTATTCTTTTATGAAAGTTTTCAGGCACTTCAATATTGCTCTTTTGCAAAAGGTCACGTATTTGTCTGTCAAATTTTCGGTTCATAGGATACATTACCTCCCTCCAAACTTAATATTTCTCTCATTCGCTTTCGTGCCCTTGAAAGTCGTGACTTTACAGTACCCGCCGGAATATCCAATATTTTAGAAATTTCTTTAACTGACATGTCTTGTAAATAATACATTACCACTATTACTTTTAAATCATCTTCTAATTTGTTTAACACTTGATACAATTCTGTGTTGTTGTATTCTTCCTGGGGTACAGGAATATCAGGGAAGTCATCTACTGTTATTACTCTTTTCTGGAGGCGTTTTATTTGGTAGCAATTGTTTACTAAAATTTTCATAAGCCATGTTTTAAAATACTTTGGATGTTTTAATTGAGAAATAGACTCATAAGCTTTTAGTACAGTTTCAGATACGGCATCAGCACAGTCATTCTCGTCCTGCAATATGCTTTTTGCCACTATATACATGTCTTTTTCAAAATGGTATATGAGTTTTGCAAAGGAAGACTTGTCTCCTTGCTTGGCTTTCTTTACTTCTTGTATGATTTCCAATCTTACACCTCCTATTTTGCGATGAGATGAGTCATCCGGATGACCTTCTCACTTTATAGATGATTGTGGAAGGAGTTTGGTTCTCGGATAAGATTATATCTTGTTGGATAAGTGATTGTTTTTAGAAGGATACAAGTATACCTATGTACTTTATACTAAGGATACTAGGGAAGGAACAATTTACTCTGTAACCATTTTGTAACCAAAACTTAATAATTTTTTAATAAATTTTAACATTTAAAGTGGTATAATGAAATAAAAAATACAAGCAGAGGGATTTTACCAGTGATGAAGAAGTGGTCAGTAGTTACAGGTGTTGTCATGTTAATACTAGCCTTTGCTGCAGGTGTTTTCGCATCTAATCATATTAAGATTTCTAATCATATTAAGATCATTGTTAACGGCCAAGAAATCAAACCAGACGTTCCACCGCAAATTATTAACGGAAGAACTATGGTCCCTGTAAAGTGGATTGCTAAAGCATTAGGTGCTGATGTCCAGTTGGAACAGAGCAGTGAAGGTTATACAGTAAAAATAACTTCAAAGCTGTTGGAGAGGTTACATGCCATTGAGCCAGAACAACCTAACACAATAGTGAACGATTGGAACAGAGAACAAATTAAACAGTTCTTAGAACAAAATAAGATTCATTCTATTCAAGATATCCGTTCGCTTGGTTGTAAAGTTCCTTTTGAAATTACCAGCGAAGATGATAGCTGGATTCGACCTATTTACTCTAAAGCTTGGCATAGTACCTTTATGGGAGGAAAATATAGTGACATAACACAACTTATTAGTTGTGCTCAACGCAACTTTTTCATTTATACCGGAGGACTTTCTGAAGGAGCAGGGTTGTATTACATGATTGGATTTTCAGAAGACTGGGAAAAACCAGTCGGCAGTTCTTTTAATTCATCACATTCTTTTGAACTATGGCTATTATCTCATAAGGTTAAAGAAATCTACCGATTGGATGATGAATGGTTGGTGGTAGTTGAACCTCAACTTCAAGGTTACCAAACGGTGAGGATAAACTATAGTGATGCTGGGATAATGGTGGATAAAGAAACAAAGAGCCGAATAATGCTTTTTCGAATGGTTACTCCGGAAGGTTACGAACTGGAACGTGCTGCTGAAGTTCTTCCAGTGCAATAAATACATAATAAAAAAGGCTGCCACTTTTTTATACAGACTTCTTTTTAGTACTCTTTTAATCTTTCATCAACTTGTGCAATTAAGGAAAAATCTTTATCATCGTGTAACAAATATAAATTGTTTTCAATGGCTGTTTGTGCTATGAGTAAATCTATATAGTGCTGCGAATGGTGATTCCCTTTTTCCCAATAGACACGGGGACGGTTCATTTGTCCGACTCGTACAAAGGAACTCTCCCCGTGTCTATTTAAGATTTGTTTACCTCTGTGTCATATTCAATAAAATTTCTCTAATTTCTGTAGCTTTATCTTCATCTGCAAGGACTACTAGATAATCGCCGGCTAGAATTTTCGTATTTCCCTTTGGTATTAATTCATGCGTTCCCCTCTTTATGCCAACAAGTAAGCAATTTTGGGGCAAGCTAATATCCTTTAATTTTTTGCCATCTAAACTTGAGCCTACACCGACAGGCATTTCAAAAATTGTCTTTCTTTTTTTATTGGCAGTTATAGATTTTTGTTCTTTCTTTATCGGCAGACGTTCTAACAAAGATTCATAAATCGGCATATTTGAGAACAAATCTGATGAAAGGTATGCCGTTATAGAGACAGTGCTTAGGGCCAACAAATGAGAAAATGAACCGGTCATTTCAGTTACGAGCAAACTACCTGTTATCGGTGCCCTAACTATAGCAGCAAAATATCCTGCCATAGCAAATACAATAAAATTTTTGATATAAATAGGGTTTATATGCATTATGTTAATTATTACAGTTCCGTATATGTTGCCAATCAGTGAACCTATTATAAGGAGGGGCATAAAAATACCTCCTGGTACACCTGAGCCATAGCTTACCATAGTAAATAAAAATTTAACAATCAATAGCAAAATTAAAAATTTTAAACTAAAACTATCTTTACTTAATGTATCGACAAGACTTTCACCGCCGCCAAGTGCCATAGGTATCCATAGTCCAACTGCAACAGATATAATAAGAGGTATTATTGGCTTCATATGTGATTTTATTTTTAACATGTTGTATATATCTTGAGTTTTTAAAAGAGTTTTATTAAATACAATTCCACATAACCCAACGATAATTCCAAGTAAAATAAGATAAAGATAATTATTAAGCGGCATTACTGCTAGATTTTTCAGATTAAAAATAGGTTTGATTCCTAATAGTTCACCAGCTACAAAAGTTGATGTAAGTGATGAAACCATACTAGATACAAGTACCAATGGTGAGAAATTTTTATGCAGTTCTTCAAGAGCAAAAATAACTCCTGCAAGTGGTGCATTAAAAGCTGCTGCAAGCCCTGCACTAGCTCCGCATGTAAGAAGGTATTTTTCTTCAACTCTAAATCTACCAAACAACCTACTTATTCCTTGTCCGATTGAAGAACCAATTTGCACACATGGACCTTCGCGTCCTAAAGAAAGTCCTGCACCTATCGCTAAAATAGTACCTATGAGCTTTAACAATAAAACTCGTAACCAATTAACTTTTATATAACCGATAATCATGCCTTCAACTTGAGGTATACCGCTACCGCTTATCATAGGTTCTTTTTTCACTATTATACCCAATAATAAGCCTATTAGAGAAAGGAAAATTATCCAGCCAATTAACAAGTAAGGATTTGTATGAAGAATTTTGTATACACTTATTACAAGAATATTTGTTTTTTCAAGAATATATCTTAAAATAGCAATAATCAATCCAACAAAGAAACCTGTTATAATGCCTTCAACTATAATACGCTTGCGAAATTCTTCCCAATGTATTAAAGTATTGAATGTTATACTTTTACCTTTATTCAATAAGATCCCTCCCAAAACATAAAATGAATGAATATTTATTTTTCTCATATTATCATTATACTACAAAATAATGATATCAAGTATTTTATATTGTTAAGTTTACTTATAGAATAATAAGCAGTATTACAAAATTTGGATATAAAACAATACAAAAATCTTTTTATTTTAAACAAATAAACATAAACATTATGCTTTGAAGTAAATTTTCACATATTCTTGCAGGCTTCATAAAAAAGTGATATAATATTCAAAAAGGGATGAAGCCCCCTTTTGGAAAATCCGAACTGCTGATAAACAGCTGATGGCTTCTACGGTAAAAACGTAGGGGTTGTCAGCTTTTTTATATTTAGTGCATTTGCCTACAACTTTGAAAGGGAGGTACTTTCTTATGCCTTTCCATAGCATATTATTTGAAAAAAACGAAGATGGAGTAAAAAAAGAAACATTCGAAGCGCCTGATTTTTTTGTTGACTTAAATCTTGATCAAATTATAGATGTCATAACAAGAGGCAAAGAAGAATATAATTTAAAACTGTTTTTTTACACTCCTTTAAACGATATTGATACTATCAAGTATCGCCATGAAATAATGCAAGATCTTGAAAATGAAGTTTTGCTTGAGGATATAAAATCATTTGCGGAAAAAATGCAAGAAATGCGCAAACACCTTGCTCAAGCAGACAAACTTTACTACAAATACCAGAAAGAAAGATGGTTTTTGGATGCTGTAGAAATCTACTGTGATGCAATTACTGATTTAGTAGAAGACTTGTCTTCTGTAGAGTTAAAATCTCGTGGTTTTTTAGCATTTCGTCAATATTTGATAGATTATATTAATTCTGACCGTTTTCAGCTGCTACTGAGTGAAACGAAAAAACTTAAAGCTGATTTGTCTACAGTAAAATATTGCTTGTTAATAAAAGGTAACCGTGTGACGGTTCGTAAATATGAATCTGAAATTGATTACAGTACAGAAGTAGAAAAAACGTTTGAAAAATTCAAACAGGAAGCAGCAAAGGATTATAAAGTCAAATTTTCTGATTGGCCAGATATGAACCATGTCGAAGCAAAAATATTGGATTTAGTAGCTCAGTTATATCCTGATATATTTTCTAATCTTGATAATTATTGTATGAAAAATAGTGATTATTTAGATGAGACAATAGCTACTTTTGATAGGGAAGTACAATTTTATATTGCTTATTTGGAATATATGGCACTATTCAAGCGCGCTGGACTAAAATTTTGTTATCCACAAATATCTAGTAAATGCAAGGAAGTTTATAATTACGAAGGATTTGATTTAGCTCTGGCTTATAAACTCATCAACGAAAATTCGGCTGTTGTTTGTAATGATTTTTATTTAAAAGGTAAAGAGCGTATATTTGTAATTACCGGTCCGAACCAGGGAGGCAAAACAACATTTGCACGCACTTTCGGACAATTGCATTATTTGGCCAGTATAGGCTGCCCTGTTCCCGGAAAGGAAGCGCAACTCTTTCTTTTTGATAAACTATTTACACATTTTGAAAAGGAAGAAAATATTAAAGATCTTCGTGGAAAACTGGAAGATGAATTGCTTAGAATTTACAATATTCTTGCCCAGGCCACATCAAACAGTATTATAATAATGAATGAAATTTTTACATCTACCACAGCAAAAGACGCATTATTTTTAAGTAAGAAGATAATGGAAAAAATAATACAATTAGATGTGCTGTGCGTCTGGGTAACATTTATAGATGAATTGGCATTCTTAAGCGAAAAAATTGTAAGTATGGTCAGTACGGTAGTTCCTGAGAATCCGGCATTGCGCACATATAAAATTGTTAGAAGACCTCCTGATGGGCTTTCATACGCCATATCAATTGCTGAAAAATATAGGCTTACGTATAACTGCTTAAAGGAGAGGATAAAATCATGAAAGTTTTACTTATGTATAGAGATCATGATTTTGACCTGCAACAAAAATTGCCCTCGAACGAAGAAGCATTGATACAGGATTTAGAATTAAACACTTTGTTCAATGCTATGTCCCTTGGTGATAATTTTTTATTTGAAGTAGCCAAAAAATCTGTTTTATCCAGCGTGTATAGTGATCTGGCTACAATATTATATCGCCAAGATGTTCTGAAAGATTCTCTAAAAAATTCTTCCATTGTTAGGAATATCTATAATATAGCAGTAGAAGCAATTGAA
The DNA here is from genome assembly GCF_000445185.1 of Thermoanaerobacter sp. A7A. Lineage (GTDB taxonomy): Bacteria > Bacillota > Thermoanaerobacteria > Thermoanaerobacterales > Thermoanaerobacteraceae > Thermoanaerobacter. The sequence continues at coordinate 6,037 of NZ_AVAF01000004.1, read as the reverse complement.
AACGAGAAAAAGTATTATTTTAGCATTTTCACCAGGTACCCTGCAGCTATACTTCATAGCTCAATGGATGTATTGCATATGTTTATGGAAATGCTGAAAAAACTAAAGAGTATTGCCGACCAACATGCTGATAAATTCGAATCAGAGGGCTTTAAAAGGTTTTTTGCAATGCTCAAAAAAGAACTTGATGATGAATATTTTGAAAGTATCCAAAATCATTTAAAAGAACTGGAATTTCGCGATGGAATTTTGATCAGTGCTGAGTTGGGTAAAGGCAATAAAGGCGTCAATTATATCCTCCGCAAACAGGAGGATAAAAAACAAAGTCTAATAGACAGGATTTTTTCAAAAAGACCGGATGCTTATACTTTTTATATAAGTGAGCGCGATGAAAGCGGGGCAAGAGCTTTATCTGACTTAAAAGACAGAGGAATCAACCTCGTGGCAAATGCACTTGCTCAGTCTGCTGATCATATTCTCAGTTTTTTTAACATATTGCGGACTGAATTGGCTTTTTACATTGGCTGTTTGAATTTATATGAGAAACTTGCCCAAATTGGAGAGCCGGTGTCTTTTCCTATTCCGGTAGCATCCAGTGAACGTAGGCATTCTTTTAAAGGATTATACGATGTCTGTTTGGCTTTGACAATGAAACAAAAAATCGTGGGCAACGATTTAAATGCTGATAATAAAGATCTGGCAATAATTACAGGTGCCAACCAAGGGGGTAAATCTACCTTTTTGCGAAGCATAGGTTTGGCTCAGTTGATGATGCAATGTGGTATGTTTGTGCCAGCCGAGTATTTTTCTGCTAACATATGTGATGGGATTTTTACCCACTATAAACGGAAAGAAGATGCTACCATGAAAAGTGGAAAGCTTGATGAAGAGCTTAGCAGGATGAGTGATATAGTAGACAATATAAAGCCAAATTCCATGGTACTGTTTAATGAATCATTTGCTGCGACAAATGAAAGAGAAGGTTCGGAAATTGCAAGGCAAATAATTACTGCATTGATTGAAAAACGCATCAAAGTTTTCTTTGTGACACATTTGTTTGAATTTGCCTATAGTTTTTATAATAAAAAACTGGAGAATGTCATTTTTCTACGAGCCGAAAGACGAAACGACGGAAAACGTACTTTTAAAATAACCGAAGGCAAACCACTTCAAACAAGCTATGGTGAAGATTTGTATAAAAAGATTTTTGGAGAAAGCTATTAAATTTATTTAGGAACAGGTTGTTGACAAACCTTTTTGTGAGTAATTTAAAGTCTTTTGCTTTTATGCTTGGGTGTGTAATAAACAATAGTTTGAAGAAAAATGGGCTGTCAATAAAAAAGACAGCCCTTAATCAATACTCTTTTAATCTTTCATCAACTTGTGCAATTAAAGAAAAATCTTTATCATCGTGTAACAAATATAAATTATTTTCAATGGCTGTTTCTGCTATGAGTAAATCTATGGTGCTGCGAATAGTGATTCCTTTTTTCTTACACTTGAAATACAATTTTGCAGCGTTTTCATAAGATTTGGTGCCATATTTTAGGTCATAGAATTTTTGTGTGCCTAAATATTCTTTAATTAAGTTAAATTCATTTTCAGTTTTTGCTCCTTGTAATAATTCTTGATAGATAAAATTGTTTATTCCAAAGGGGATATTATTCTGTATTATTTCTTCAAATTTTTTTACTTTTTTATTTTCTATGCCTTTCAGAAAAGATATTAGAACAGATGTATCTACCAAAATCATTTGCCTTCCCTCATTTTTTTGTAATCATAATTTTCATCAAACTGTATTTTTCCTTTTATCTCCATTAAATTTTTTCTTCTGCGATTTTCTACAAATTCTTTTAAAGCCAAATTGACAACTTCTTTTTTAGTTTTTAATCCTGAGATTTTTAACGCTTCTTTGATGAGATTTTCATCTATGACTATATTTGTTCTCATCACATACACCTCCTAATGTGTATTGTAATACACTTAATCTTTTAAGTCAAGGGAGAATGGAATTTTATATTACTGTAACCATTTTGTAATCAAAACTTAATAGTTTTTTTATAAATTTTAACATTTAAAGCGATATAATGAAAGAAAAGAGGAATGTGAAAAGGGAGGAAGAGAATTAATGAAGCGCAATGTGTTAATAATTATTTTTATTTTCTTAATAGCTTTACCAGTGCTATTTGTAGTTCTCAACCTAAAAGGTCCTGAAACGACAATTACAAAAGAAGAGAATTTGTTAAATCCAGCACAACAGAGTAATGACAAAAAGGAACAGGAAAATTTTTCAAAACTGTTGTACGATAATAGAAAATATCTATTAGAAAACAAAAAGAAGTTTTTGAAAGACATATTAGGAGTTATTCCTATTGTGGAAGAAAGGGATATCAATAATTCTACAACTGATACTGATTTACAGAGTGTAAAATCAGAAAGGCAAAAACAATATCAAATGATTCAAAAAGCTTTAAGGGAAGCCGACTATTATAGTTTAACTGGTGAAATTAAAGATAAGACAGTATATGCTTATGTGAATGATAAAGTAAAGACAATCCTTTACAGTAATTATAGTGAAGAGGAATATACTTATTATTATAAAATTGAACCGGCTAATCCCCAGGAAACCATTTTAAAGGATAAAAAAGGATATTTTTACTATGTTTATCTTTTTACAGATTCCTATGAAGTCAATCCAGCGGACCCTTATGGGGATATCAAGAAATTAATATTGCTTGTAGAAAAAATAAAAGATAATTGGATAATTACTGAGCTTATGTACAACAATTAGCGGCTGAGAGCTAAAAATGATAAGGAAGCTATAGAGGAAATAATAAAAGAGATTTTTAACCATTAAGAGCAGTATAAAAGTTTGAAAAAGTTAAAGATGAAAATAATCTTTTGTATTTGTTTAATGCAAGTAAAGTTGAAGTTAAAAATTCAAAAAGTTTAATATCTGATGGGGATTATACTGATAGGAAGGAATGGCTTATTAGAATTTTGAAAGAAGCAAAATTAGAAGGTGCTAATACTCAATCTGAAAAATAGTAGAGGTGAAATGTCATGTTTGTTATTAAGCCAATTGATGAAAAGTTAAAGAAAAAAGTAATAGATTTTATAATACGCAATTGGGGTTCGCCAATAATGGTTTCAAAAGGTAAAGTTCATTTAATGGACAAATTACCAGGGTATGTGGCTATTGTAAATAATGATATAAATGGCTTAATAACCTATAATATTGATAATGAGGAATGTGAAATAGTATCCCTTGATAGTTTAATTGAAAATCAAGGTATCGGTAGTAAATTGTTAGAGTGTGTAATACATAAGGCAAAGGAGCAAGGATGTAAAAGAATTTGGCTTATTACAACCAATGATAATATAAGAGCGATTCGTTTTTACCAAAAAAGAGGATTCAATATGGTTGCACTTTATGTAAATGCAGTTCAGGAAGCACGAAAGATAAAACCCGAGATTCCTTTATATGGATATGATAATATACCGATATTGCATGAAATTGTATTTGAAATAAAACTATAATTTAAATAAATCTATTTGCTTGTTATAATGGTTGATAAACCGGGAGATGGCATTGTCAAAGTAAAATAATCTGGCAATACCCATTATTTTGCAAAAAATTGCGTAAATAAATAGTATTTTATAAATATAGATTTTCGGATACATATAAATCTTAAATAAGAATAATTATCAATACTATTGTATTTAAGTTTTAAGTGAGATATAATTAAGAAAACAGGATAGAGTATGAAAAGACAGAAAATCTTTGTATAAATTTTTGATATATAATATGGGAAAGGTGGGAAAAAGTATGCATAAGGTTGTTTTACTGCGGCATGGAGAAAGCCTGTGGAATATGGAAAATAGATTTACTGGCTGGACGGATGTGGATCTGTCACCGAGAGGTATTGAAGAGGCAAGAGAGAGTGGCAAGACTTTAAAGGCAGAAGGATACACTTTTGATTGTGCTTTTACTTCTGTACTTAAAAGGGCTATAAGGACTTTGTGGATTGTTCTTGATGAATTGGACAGGATGTGGATACCGGTTTACAAATCATGGAGGCTCAATGAAAGACATTACGGAGCACTTCAAGGGCTCAATAAAGCTGAGACTGCCAAGAAATACGGAGAACAGCAGGTAAAAATATGGAGAAGGTCTGCTGATGTAAGGCCTCCTGCATTGACAAAAGATGACCCAAGATACCCCGGTTTTGACCCCAGATATGCTGACCTTTCTGAAGATGAAATTCCCCTCACTGAAAACTTGATTGACACAATTAATAGGGTTATTCCGTATTGGAAATCAACAATTGCGCCGACGATAAAATCCGGTAAAAAAGTCCTCATAGTTGCCCATGGAAACAGTTTAAGAGGGCTGATAAAATACCTTGACAATCTTTCAAATGAGGAGATAATGGAGCTAAACATCCCTACAGGAATTCCCTTAGTTTATGAGCTTGATGATGATTTAAAGCCTATAAGGCATTATTATCTTGCCGATGAAGAGAAAGTAAAAGAGAAAAAAGAATTAGTAGCTAAACAAGGGAAGATTCAAGGAAATTCTTAAAATACTGGCTTATTACTTGTTTTTTGGCTCCTAAAAGTGTACAATAGAAATATAAGGAAGTACAATAATACTATAGAATGAGAGGTGTGTTTTGTATGTTGAGTAACAGGATGTTAGAAGGATTAAATAAACAGTTGAATTACGAAATTTATTCTGCATATCTATATGTTGCAATGGAAAATTATTTTCAAGAGAAAAACTTAGAAGGTTTTGCTAATTTCTTCAAGGTCCAGACACAAGAAGAACTTGCACATGCGAGAATTTTTTACGAGTACATATATCGCATGGGTGGGAAAGTTACTCTGTACCCGATAGAAAAACCAGAGGAAAACTTTGAAAGTATTTTAGACCTTTTTAAAAAGGCTTTGAGTCATGAAAAGACTGTAACTGAAAGGATTCATAAGCTTGTTGATATAGCAATTGAGGATAAAGACCATGCCACAAATGCATTTTTGCATTGGTTTGTTAATGAGCAGGTAGAAGAAGAAGAGAGCTTCCAGAGACTTGTTGACAAGTTAGAGCTTATAGGAGACAACATACAGCCTATATTCATGCTTGATGCTGAATTGGCTCAAAGGACGTTTGTATTACCTGCTCCACTTGCTCAAGGACAGCAATAAACGGTTCGTTGTTTATTTAAATTTAGGCATTTTTAAAACGATGACTCTGCTTATGGAAACTTAACGAAATCGCGGAAATACAGTATGGGGGTATGCTTTTTTGATAAGGTATATCCCCATGAATTTTTTAAAAAATATAAGATAAGGTTTTCGTTGTTAAACTATAGACAAAGCGTAATTTATATAGTAAAATTTATGTAAGGAATATTGTTATAATTATATTAGGGATGTGCAAAATTAATAAAAATAATCATGGTGAAAAACCAAAATATGTATGACATACAATATATAGTAATCAAAACTTGCAATAAAACATAAAGGAAGTGGTAAAGGAAAAGAAAAGACAAAAAGAGGAACTAAAAAAGGGCATAAATATCCTCTAGAAGTCAAATGTTAAAAAGTGGCATGAACTAAATTCAGTAAAAGTTAAGCCGATTGCATCAAAGCAACAAGAGACTTAAACTCATCAAATTTACCCAGTTTAATAGCTACAATAGCGACAGTAAGCAAAGTAATATGGCCAAAAGTATTAAGGTTGCTGACAGAATTAATATTTCTGACATAAGCTTTTTCAAAATCCAGAGCTTTAAAACGAGAATTATATCTTTCTGATTCAATCCTCAATCTATAGACAGCCTTAAAATATAGGGAGTCTCTATTAATAGAGGACCTATAATCAGAAGATATAATAACATACTTAGTACAGCCTCTGTGCTTTTTGCCATTAAAATATTTAGGATGTTGAACAGGGCAGGCAGAATCATCTATAGAATTGCAGAACTTGCAAACAAATTTTGCTTAATAAAACCATCAAAATATTGCTTGCCGTCTT
>NZ_AVAF01000003.1 GCF_000445185.1 Thermoanaerobacter sp. A7A | reverse complement strand
GATAAGACAGGTACTTTGACAGAGAACAAAATGACTGTGACAAAAGTGTTTTGTAATGAAGAAGTTTTTGAAGTAAAAGGTGATAAAAGTAAAGAAATTGCTAAAATAACAAATAAAGGGAAAAATGCTTTTAGAAAGATGTTGGAGATAGGGGCATTGTGCAATAATGCAAAGATTAAGAGGGAAAAGATAAAAATTGGCAAAGAAACTTTAGAAGAAGAAAAATACATAGGAGACCCTACTGAAGCTGCTATACTTTCTTTTTCAATGAAATCAGGACTTTCTCTTGAATTGGTAGAAAATATTAAAAGAATAGAGGAAATTCCTTTTGATTCAGAAAGAAAAAGGATGTCTGTTATTGTGGAGATAAGCGGTGAAAAATATGCTTATATAAAAGGTGCACCAGATGTAATATTGGACCTTTGTACATATAAATATACAGAAGGCAGAGAAGTGCCCCTTACTGTTTTTGATAAAAAAAGAATATTAAATATCAATGAAAGTTTTGGCAGGGAAGCTTTGAGAGTATTAGCCTTTGCTTACAAAAAGCTTCCTCCTAAATTTCCAATGGTTGCAGAATTTATAGAAAAAGATTTGGTTTTTGTAGGATTGGAAGGGATGATAGACCCTCCTCGAAGGGAAGTATATGGTGCAATTTTAAAATGCAAGATGGCAGGAATAAAGCCGGTTATGATAACAGGTGACCAGAAGATTACTGCAACTGCTATAGCAAAAGAATTAAAAATATTAGGGGAAAATGATAAAGTAATCACAGGACAGGATTTAGATAACATGGGCGATAAGGACCTTGAGAAAGTTTGTACAAATATTAGTGTTTATGCAAGAGTAACCCCAAGACATAAGCTTAGAATAGTCAGAGCCCTTAAAAACAAAGGCTTTACAGTAGCTATGACGGGGGATGGTGTAAATGATGCACCAGCTTTGAAAGAGGCAGATATAGGTATTGCTATGGGAAAAGGAGGGACAGAAGTCGCGAAAGAGGCTTCTTCTATGATTTTATTAGATGATAATTTTGCCACTATTGTGGCAGCTGTTGAAGAGGGAAGAATAATTTATGACAATATACGAAAGTTTATACGATTTTTGCTTTCTTGTAATCTTGGAGAAGTTTTGACTATGTTTTTTGCAGCTTTAACAGCCTTAAAATTGCCTCTTATTCCCATTCAAATATTAATGGTCAATCTTATTACTGATGGGTTGCCGGCTTTAGCTCTGGGGATGGATCCTCCTGAAAAAGATATAATGATGATGAGACCGAGAAATGCTAAAGAAAGTGTATTTTCAAGAGGGTTGGGTATAAGAATCATTATAGTGGGATTTTTAATGGCATTGAGTACTCTTGGAGCGTATGTGTTTGCATTGAGTTACGGGACGTTGGGAAAGGCGAGGACTATAGCTTTTGCCACATTAGTGATGGTAGAGCTGATACACGCCTTTGAATGTAGGTCAGAAAGAAACTTGATTTTCGAAGTAGGCTTATTCAGCAATCCTTATTTGGTCTTAGCAGTTTTAACTTCTTTTTTGCTTTTCTTGGCAACAATATATGTTCCAGCTTTAAGCCTTGTATTTAGAACAACAGTACTTACTGGTTATGATTGGTTGGTTGTGGTGTTTTTCTCTTCGATTGAATTTGTGTTTAACAATCTGTACACAGCTTACATAGTTCCATTGAATAAGGCGAAGTGATGTCACTTCGCCTTATTATGTAGTACTTTTAAGGAATACCTCAATTCCAAATAGTTTACAAGTTTTGCTATTAAATCTTTTTGGTCATTTTCGAGCCAATTCCATTTATGCCTATAATCTGCTATAACTGATTTTATAAATTGTTCAGGAATAAGCTTTGTGCATGTTTTTTTGTATACAAACAGCCTTGAAACTTTTCCCCAACCTCTTTCTAATGTGACAGGGTTTATTCCGTAACTTACTTTTTCTTCTTGCACCAATGCGTACCAGTTATAATCATCGATTTTGCCGTAAATAATTCCGTACTGGTTATTTTTGCTTTCTACAATTATTTTGGGCATAAATGATACCTCCAATAGTTTTCTCTATTAGAGTTTATGCCCTGTCCACAAAAATATTCACGCTAATTCAGGAAACCACAGTGCTATTTCTCGCTTTGCAGATTCAATACTATCTGAACCGTGTATGATGTTAAAAGTGGTGCTGGAAGCAAAATCACCTCTTATTGTCCCCGGAAGTGCTTCTTCTACTTTTGTGGCACCGTTTAAAAGCCTTACTATTTTTACAGCGTTTTCTCCTTCTAGTACCATCGCAAAGACAGGACCTGAGGACATGTACTGTATTAAAGGTTTGTAGTAAGGCTTGCTTTTGTGTTCCTCATAGTGTTTTTCTAAAAGCTCAAGGGTGGGGACTATTACTTTTGCAGCTTTAAGTCTTAAACCTTTATTTTCGTATCTTTTTAATATTTCTCCTATGAGTCCTCTCTTGACACCGTCGGGTTTTACTATAGCAAGGGTGGTCTCCATTTGAATCAATCCTTTCCTTGTATTAATTTAACATTATTTCTCACCAGAGAAGTAAAAGCGCATATCAATGAAAAGATGCCAGCAGCTATATAAGCGTCTTTGATGGCTGACATAAAGGCAGCATTGTAAGGATATTTTATAACTTGATATGCTTTTAACCTGTTTGTAAATATAGCACTTCCTACTGCAATGCCCATTACCATTCCTATATTTCTCATTGTGGCAAGGAAGGCAGAAGCCACTCCCAATCTGTTTTTTGGGGCACTTCCCATTACTGCGCTGTTGTTTGGCGTCTGGAAGATGGCATTTCCTACGCCAAATAGGGCAAGGCGTGCCATGATGTCCAACATGGTGGATTTCATTGTCAGTGTTACCATTGAAAAGATGGCTGCTGCAGAAATCAATGAACCGATAGTTGATAGAATTTGAGCTCCATACCTGTCTGACAAAATACCGCTTAAAGGCGCTACAATAAACATGAAAAGCGGGAAAGAAGTCATGATTATGCCAGCTTTTTCGGTGGTAAATCCCAAATGCTGAAGGAGAAAAGGAGTTAAAAAAGTCATGGTGTACTGCGCCATAAAGTTTAGCAACGTGCTTATGTTACCGAAAGTAAACGACCTTATTTTTAAAAGCGAAAAATCAAACATAGGAAATTTTACTTTGTTTTCTGTGATTATAAAGATTATTAAGAATGCTATTGATGTCAATAATGAAATTATGGTTGCAGAAGATGTCCATCCCCACGTTCCGCCTTTAGAAATAAAAAGCAAAAGGCTTGCAAGGAATACAAACAAAGAAATAGAGCCATAGGGATCAAATTTTTCAGGGACTCCTGGATTATCTGGCACCACAATATGGGCCCATATGTAACCTATTATACCAATAGGAATATTTATGTAGAATATAGACTGCCAGCCTAAATATTTTAAAAGAAAACCCCCTAATGTGGGACCCACTGCAAGGCCGATTGATACAGACATGGCGTTAATCCCAAGGGATTTGCCTCTTTCGTTTGGGGGAAACACTGATGTTATAATAGCTGGCGACATTGACATTAGCATGCCGGCACCTATTGCCTGAAAAGCTCTCATGATTATTAGCATATATATGTTTACCGAAAGGCTTAAAATTGCTGAAGATAAAGAAAAAATCAAAAGGCCGTACTGGTACAGTTTTTTGTATCCCAACATATCGCCAAGTCTTCCAAAAGTCATCATTAGGCTGCTTAAGACCAATAGATATGTCATGGAGACCCAGCTTACTGTCGTTATGTTTGTGTGAAAAATTTTTGTGAATTCCGGCATTGCTATGTTGACGACACTTCCGTCAATTGGTCCCATAATGCTGCCCATGACAACTGCAGAAAGAATTATCCATTTGTTGTAATGTTTTTGCGGCATATTGATCCCTCTGATATTATAGATTATACCACAGACTTTGGAAAAAGATAAATGTTGAAAAAAAAGGTATTGTACAATATAATTATAAAGGAATTTAAATTGAATGGATGTGGACAAATGATAGACGCTAAAAGACTTCTAATTGTATGCTTCTTCACTATGGTCATAAATCTGATAGACACGCTTTCTTACTCCATAAGGCCTTCTGGCGTTAGGACTCGAAAGCTTGCTGTTGCACTTTCTCTTTTTAACATAATGGCGGTAATATCGAGGTTGTCCAACATGGTTCAGGCACCTTTCCTTGGAAGCATTGTAGATATGGCAATTAAATTCCAAAAAGTTCACCTTCTTGAAATTGACATGAGATTTGTACTTTTTTCAGCTACATTAGGAGCATTAATTGGAGCGCCACTTATGCCCACTTTTGTATCTATTTTTACTGTTGCCATAAACGGAATGGAAGGAGCAGGGACAGTACCAAAACTTATCCTTCAGGTTTTTAGATGGAAAAACTTTAAAAAGCTTAAGAAAAAAATTGTTGTGCCAAGGTTGTCCATGTTAAAAGGGGTGCTGGAAGCGGATATACCCAAAAGTTTTTTGATATATAACGTGATAATCACTTCTATATACACCACAGGTATTGTGTCTTCTCTATACGCTGGGGCCATTATACCAGAGTATAGAATTACAGCCAGTCAGCTTTCAGGAATAGTGAATGGATTTGCCACTATTTTATTTACGGTTGTAGTTGACCCTGTTGCTGCCCTTATTACTGACCAGGCTTTAAACGGAAAAAGGCCACAAAGTGATGTAGATAAAATGGTGGTACTTCTGGTTTTCGGCAAAATATTTGGAACTTTACTGGCGCAGCTTGTTTTTGTTCCAGCAGCAGAGTTAATATTATTTGTCACAAAATTGATAGTTTAACAAAAACGTAAAAAATTTTTAATACACTTTTAACGAAAATGTTGTATAATTAAAAATATAAAATAGTTTAATTGCGCTAAGCAATTGGCAATTAAAGGAGATGGGGTCATTGTATTTCATTAATCCAACGAAGGGAAGAATGGATATCGACAAAATGTTCGAAGATATCATGGAGTTTGTGGAAGGAGACCGGCAATCCAGCTACAAGCTGATGGTGGGTACGGATTCTCAACCGGGCAAATCCGTATGCTTTGTTACTGCTGTAATCATATAT
>NZ_AVAF01000002.1 GCF_000445185.1 Thermoanaerobacter sp. A7A | reverse complement strand
AAAAAAATTATAAAAAAAGGTACAAAGCAAAAAACATAAACTCAAGTTCATCTTCATCAAATTCTCTTCCCTTTTCGTCGTAGAGTTTAACTTTTTCTCCATTTTTATAAAAAAGTATCCCTACATCATAACACTCCTCTGCTATAAAAAACTCATTTTTACCTATGGCTTCTAATAGCAGTTTTGTTTTTTCATTGTAAGGTTTAATTTTAAAACTTTTATATGCAGTCCTTTTTTTAAAAAGAAAGTTAAGATAATCGTTGTTTATATCAATTTCTCTTATAGGTTTTAAATTTTTCCCATCAACTCGTTCAATATCATATACTCTCAATTTGTTCTCTATTTTCTTTTCTAAGTTTCTATCGATATCACACCCTTCTTTATCGAGAAACAAAATCCTTAAATTTCCTTCTTCTTCCTCTACATAGATTCCTCCTCCACACTTATTTTTCTTAATTCCATATCTTAAAGTGGGTAAAAGAGTATTATTGACTTTTAAGACCTCACAACCACCAGATACAAGCCCAAAACTTATTAAATCGCTTATAAATTGAGATACAATATCCCCATCGTGTCCTACCAACACACTGCTATTCACTATATTTCCAAAAACTTCTCCAATTTCAACTGCAATTTGAGGAGTAATATCCTCATTAAAAACTCCTTTAATCCCCCTATACCCAAAAGTCAAAGGCTTCCTTCCATTCCCCCACACTACATCTTTTGTGATCACAGAGCCCTCATCTATTATTTTATAGGGCCATATTTTTACCTCTGGCTTTATTTCAGCAAAGGATTTTATTTTACAACTCTCCCCTATAACACTGTTTTCAAAAATTCGGACATTATTGCCGATTCTCACTCTATTGCAAACTACACAACCCCTTAATTCACAATTTTTATCTACAATTATTTCATCCCACAATACAGCATTTTTTAAACTGCTCCCTTTCTTTATATAGTTATTTTTACCAATTATTACGTTAGGTCCTACAACAGCGTTAGCTTCAATTATTGCATTGTCTCCTATAATCACAGGAGGGATGATTTTAGCTTCAGGAGAAATTGTAACATTTTTACCTATTACCTTTCCCTTTTTAAGTAACTTATCCTTATATCCTAAATCTACTCTTCCTTCTAAAATATCAAAATGACTAGTGATGTATTGATTGGTATTTCCTATATCACACCAATATCCTCCTGTAATATAACCGTACATTGGAATATCATTTTTCAACAACATAGGAAATAAATCTTTACTAAAATCAAAAGGCTTATCTTGAGGTATAAACTCCAATATTTCTGGTTCTATTATGTATATACCCGTATTTACTGTATCGCTAAACACTTCTCCCCAAGAAGGTTTCTCTAAAAATTTTTTTATTTTGCCTTCCTCATCCACAATCACAACACCATATTCCAACGGCACATCTACTCTTGTCAAAATAAGAGTAACTTTTGCCCCTTTCTTTCTGTGAAACTCATAAGCTTCTTTTATATTAACATCAGTAATTACATCTCCGCTCATAACAATAAAAGTATCATTTAGAAAGTCTCTAGCATTTTTGACACTGCCTGCCGTCCCTAACGGCTTATCCTCTATATAAAACTTTATTTCATCCCCATATTCTTCTTCTAAATATTTTTTAATCTTTTGAGGCAAGTAAAAAAGCGTAACAGCTAAATCTTTGATTCCATATTTGTGTAAGTGTTCCACTATGTGCTTTATCGCAGGTTTATTTGCAACAGGTACCATAGGCTTAGGTATATCGGCTGTTAAAGGTCTTAGTCTACTTCCTTCTCCACCCGCCATGATTATCCCTTTCATCCAACCACCTCTAAAAAATATTATTAACCTCTAATTCTTAGTGTTTTTTATTTAATGAAAAATTATTCATTTTAAGACATTGGCAACATAAAATTGAAATAGGAAAGGACTTTGCGGGGGAGTAAAAATGATAATCTCTTTAATATATTTCGCGGCAGGAATAGGAGTATTTATTTGGGGAATTTTTACTTTAACAAGGGGATTAAAGGTCTTCTCACAACAAAAAATTTCTCAAATTATTAACAATTTTGCAAGCAATTTATTAAAATCAATAATAATAGGTTTTTTTATAACCTTAATTATTCAAAGCAGTAGCATGGTAACTGTAATCGCAGTAACAATGGCAGGAGCAGAGCTTTTAACTCTTAAAAGCGCAGCAGGTATAATTATAGGTTCTAATATTGGAACTACTATTGCCGTGCAGCTTTACGCATTTAATCTGTTTAAAATAGCCCCTTATTTAGTTTTTATAGGTTCTGTACTACATTTCCAAAATTGCAATACTAAATTAAAATTTGTAGGAAATGTATTTTTAGGATTTGGATTAGTATTTTATGGTCTTAAGATAATGGAACTGGCTACAATGCCTCTTAAAAAAAATTCTAACTTCGAGCTTATTAGTGCTAATCTTTCAAATCCTTTCTGGGGAATTCTTGCTGGAATAATCACAGCATTAATCCTTCAATCAAGTAATGTAGGTATAGCAACACTACAAGTTTTGGTCTCCTCTCAACTAATAACCTTGCCTCAAGCATTGCCAATAATATATGGTTTAAATATTGGAACTTGCTCAGAGGCTATCATACTGAGCTTTGCCTCTAACAAAGAAGGGAAAAAAATAGCTCTCTTTAACATTTTTCTTAATATAGGGGGCACTATACTCTTTTTGCCTTTTACAAATTTTTTTGCAGAGTTTTTGAAACTCATCTCCCCCCACAATCCTTTAAGACAGGTGGCAAACGCCCACACATTTTTTAATCTTTTTTCTGCACTTTTGATAATTCCTTTTCTTAAGCAACTTTTTGTTTTAATAGATAAATTAGTAAATAAATAAAAAATTCAATTAATAGGAATCCTAATATTAAAGTTTATTTTCAAGGTGGTAACAATGAACAAAAGATTAGAAGTTAGCGATTTATTGTTTTTAATGATAACTTTTGAGATTGGAACATCAGTACTCTTTTGTTTGGGAATTAAAGCAAAACAAGATTGTTGGCTTTCTATTTTAATTGCAATGCTTATTTCTCTGCCAATTACACTTATGTACGTCTCCTCTTTTGAAAAATCGCAAAAAAATCTTCCACAGTTACTTGAGTTTGTTTATGGGAAATATATAGGTAAAACTTTATCTCTAATTTATGCTCTGTACTTTTTATACATTGCTTCAAGAAACGTAAGAGACTATGTAGAACTCAGTGTAAATACAATATATTCTCGAACACCTACATATATTTTTTCTTCTTTTATGCTTATATTAGTAATGTATTACCTCCTATTTGATATATGTGTACTTGCCCGCGTTGCTAAAATTTTGCTCCCTCTTATTTTAGCTATTATGGCTTTTCAAACAACTATGATAATGATGGGAGATAATTTTAGTTTTTCAAGGCTTTTACCAATTTTAGAAAATGGAATTGTTCCCGTAATCAAAGCAGCAATTCCTCTAATTGTGACTTTTCCATTTGGTGAACTTATTGCTTTTACTACAGTTTTTGATAAAGTAAAACAAAAGGAAAAAATAAAAAAGATAATGCTGATAACCACTGTTTTTACTGGTCTACTATTGTCCTTTAACAATATCATTATAATTTCTTCTTTAGGAGCAGATGAAGCTTCAAGAGAAAATTTCCCATTGTATCAAGTTATAAGATTAATAAATTTAGGAAATTTAAAAAACCTAGGCACTTTGTATGTATTTATAATGATTATAGGGGTATTTTTTAAGATTAGCGTATTTACTTATGCGGGACTTACCATGATAAAAAATGCGTTGGAATTAAAAAGTTATAAATACCTGCTTTTCCCTGTTTTGTCGATGATTTTTGCTGCTTCTTTTATAATTGCCGACAGTTATCAAACCCACATACTTATAGGTCTTAAATTTACTCCTTTTTACATACATGTACCTCTACAAATAATTTTACCTATGATTACTTTTCTATTTCTAAACATAAAAGAAAAGAGAAAACCTTAAAAGCCTTCTCTTTTACTCACCTATTTTATACATATTCCAAGGTATTTTATCTATAAGACGATTCCTATAAATAGAATCCGCTCCCATAAATATATATCTTAAATTATTCACCTGTGGTATTTTTACTTCAACCCACATTTTATTTCCATTGATTATAGGTTTTGCCGCTATAACATCTGTCAAAGAATTTTCTGCCCTTTTATACTGATACAATTTTTCATCTACAATTCCTAAATCAATACGTTTTATATCATTTTGATCTTTATAAAATAGCCTCATTTCAACATGGTAAATTACTTTTTTAGATATTGGTCTTGCCGATTCTAAGCCGATGTACAATTTATTGTCGTAATAAAAAGCTCCTAATCGCGTTAAAGCTGCACTTCTGTATATTTCCTCATTTAACATGCCACCAGTATACACTTTTAAAAGAGTATGAGGCAAAGCTCTACTTTGTAAATCTGGTTTTGAATCAACTACAGGAATAGTGATGACAGGTTTTGTAGCAAATAATTCGGTTTTTCTTACAAAAGCCATTAAAAATGGTTCCATAACATCTATTTGGGTCCTATATTGTTTTATAGCCACTTGTTTCAAATCTATTTCTTTTGGAGTTAAGTCAAAAGATTGCCATTCTGTGTTACTATCTTTCATATCTACAGGAGGTAACATGGGCCTATTTTTCTCCGCCATCCATGGCACTGGCCATTGTGGATGATGGACTAAAAACATATGCTCACGGACATTTATATTCACAGCGGTAATAGTATATCTCACAAAATTGCTTACTGCCCAATGGTCGGGATGCATATCATCTGCTAAAGGATAATATATATCAGTAGGTTTAAAATCTTTAATTATTTCCGTAAGTTCATCAACTAAATTTCGTCCTGTATATGCAATACCTGGCTTATAAACTGTATCATAAGGAGCATATGCCACATGAATTCCGCCACTCACTCTTGGACGGCCATTATCCCAATATTGGCTCCACAAAAATCTGATACTTCCATCAGCAAACCCTAAAAAAATTAAATCTTGTCGCGGTAATCCCAAAACTCTCATGGCAACAATACTTTCTTGCTGTCTTGCAAGTCCAAAACGATAAAAATCTTGAGGAGTAGGATTTGTTTTACCACAAAATGACATTGCGGCTTTTTTGTAACTCTCTCCACTTGTGACTATTACTACTTTAATAGGCCTTTTAAGTTCTACAGCTCTTTGAATAATTCCTGCCATTCCTAAAGTCTCATCATCAGGATGAGGAACTATAATGAGGATTCTTTGCCCAGGGTCATCAAAAGTTGGCAGTGTACCTTTTTCTGCGAAGTTTGCAATAGCCATTTCCCAATTCATTATATAGGATATTCCTATTAATAGAGCAATAAACAAAGAAAAGTAAATAGTCCGTTTATTTATCATGCTACTCTGCCTCCATTCATGCTATTATTGTACTATACATTTATGAACAAATTATTACATGATAATTAATTTTTAATTAATAATATCAAATTTTGAAAAATATTTTGTTATGATACAATCATACTATGAAGAAAAAATAAAAAGGGGGAAGGATGAATATGTTTGTTGATTTTCACTGTGATACTCTTTATCGTTTAATGGACAAAAAAATAGATTTCACTGAAAGGTCAAAAGAAGGTCATGTGGATTTACAAAGGATGAAAGAAGGCAAAGTTCACTTACAGGTTTTTGCTGTATTTGTAGATCCAAAACAAATGAGGAAAAATGCTGCCACAATAGCTTTAAAAATGATTGATAAAATGCATGAAGTAATCGAAAAAACAAAGGAATTTAGATTAATTTTAAAAGGAGAGGATATAGACAAAGCAAAACAAGAAGGAAAAATTGGAGCATTGCTTTCTATAGAAGGCGGTGAAGTTTTAGAAGGTGAAACTTCTCTTCTTAGGATGTTTTACAAATTAGGGGTAAGAGCTCTCACTTTAACTTGGAGTTTGAGAAACGATTTAGGAGACGGAGTAGACGGTGTTAAAGAAGCGGGGCTTACTTCTTTTGGCAGAGAAGTTGTAAAAGAAATGAATCGCCTAGGAATGATTGTAGATGTATCTCATCTTAATGAAAAAGGATTTTGGGATGTACTAGAACTTAGTGAGAAACCAATTATAGCTTCTCATTCTAATGCTAAAACCCTATGCTCTCACAGAAGAAATTTGACAGATGAGCAAATAAAAGCGATAGCTCAAAAAGGCGGTGTAGTTGGAATAAATTTTGCTCCACAATTTTTAAGAGATGAAGGTCAAGCTGCATTAGAAGATGTTTTAAATCATATAGATTATATATGCGAATTAGTAGGAGAAGATTATGTAGGTTTTGGTTCTGACTTTGACGGGATTAGCAGTACTCCTGAAGGATTAAAGGACATATCTTATTTCCCCGCAATTTTAGAAGGACTAAGAAAAAGAGGATACACCCAAGAACAGATTGATAAGATTTCTCACAGAAATTTTGAAAATCTTATCAAAAAAATTCTAATATAAAAACAAAAAGAGCCCTGGAATACTCCAAGGGCTTGCATATGTTAAAGGGGGAGTCATTGTTTTGACCAAGTATACATTATACAGTCCTTTTTCAAAAAAATCAAGACCTCATAAAAAATTTTTTTGAGGGATAGGGGGTATTTTTAAGGGAGCTCATCTTATATTATAACCAAATTTGTGAGTTTTAAAATTAAAATCTCGTTAATTTTGTTAAGTTTATGTTAAATTTTTGTTAATTGGCGTTATTTTCTTCAAAAAGAAGTGCTGTTGAATATAGTATACAAAAGATTTATAATAGAGGTAGATAATGAAACATAGGGGGTAAAGTCATGGATATTGAAATAATAAGAAAAACTGATCCAGAAATCGCAGACGCAATTGAAAAGGAGCTTATAAGGCAGAGAAATAAAATAGAGCTCATAGCTTCTGAAAATTTTGTAAGTAGAGCCGTAATGGAAGCAATGGGGTCCCCTCTTACTAATAAATACGCAGAAGGGTATCCAAATAAAAGGTATTACGGCGGTTGCGAATATGTGGATATAGCTGAAGAATTAGCAAGAGAAAGGCTCAAAAAACTTTTTGGTGCTGAACACGCAAATGTACAACCTCATTCAGGAGCACAGGCAAACATGGCTGCTTATTTTGCTCTTATAAAGCCAGGAGATACTGTGCTGGGAATGGATTTAGCCCATGGAGGGCACCTCACTCATGGAAGCAAAGTCAATTTTTCAGGCCAAATCTATAATTTCGTATCTTACGGAGTAAGAGAAGATACAGGATATATAGATTACGATGAAGTAGAAAGAGTCGCAAAAAAGCACAAACCCAAATTGATTGTTGCAGGTGCTAGCGCTTACCCAAGGATAATTGATTTTAAGAAATTTAGAGAAATTGCAGACAAGGTTGGAGCTTACCTCATGGTAGACATGGCTCATATAGCTGGTCTTGTAGCAGCAGGTCTTCATCCTAATCCTGTTCCTTATGCAGATGTTGTTACGACTACCACCCATAAGACTTTAAGAGGCCCAAGAGGAGGAGCTATTCTTTGCAAAGAAAAATACGCTAAAGCAATAGACAAAGCACTTTTCCCGGGAACGCAAGGTGGCCCTTTAATGCATATAATAGCAGCAAAAGCCGTTTGTTTTAAAGAAGCTCTTACCGATGAATTCAAAGAATATCAAAAAAGAATTATCGAAAATGCAAAAGCTTTAGCAAATGCATTAATGGAAAGAGGAATAAATTTAGTGTCAGGTGGAACTGATAACCACTTGATGTTGTTGGATTTAAGAAACACAGGAATAACAGGCAAAGAGTTAGAAACAAGATTAGATGAAGTAAACATAACTTGCAACAAAAATGCTATACCTTTTGACCCATTAGGGCCAAATGTCACTTCTGGTGTGAGACTGGGAACTCCAGCTGTTACAACAAGAGGAATGAAACCTGAAGATATGGTAGAAATAGCGGACATTATAGTCAATGTAATAAGGGATGAAAACTATAAAGAAAAAGCAAAAGAGAGAGTAACAAATCTTCTCAAAAAATATCCTCTTTATGAGGACCTAATATAAAGAAGATAGGGAAAGTCTTTTACTGACTTTCCCTATTTCTTTCTCTCTTCATGTTCTTCTTTAAATTCCTTTGGCTTATAATACCTTCTACCAAGCTCACCGTATACATCCTCGAGCTTTATACCTTTGTCAACTAACAAAACTATTAGATGATAAAGTAAATCTGAAACCTCATACACTATCTCTTCTTTGGAGTCATTTTTGGAAGCTATCACTACCTCCGTGGTTTCTTCGCCAATTTTCTTTAAAATCTTATCTAAGCCTTTTTCAAATAAATAGTTTGTATAAGACCCTTCTACCGGGTTTGTCTTTCTATCTTTTACCCGTTCATATAACTTTTTAAGTATTTCCATGTCATAATTTTTAATTTCACCTAAAAAGCTTCTATAAAAACAGCTTACATTCCCTGTATGGCATGCCGGCCCTTTTGGTTCCACCTCAATTAGCAAAGCGTCTTCATCGCAGTCATAAAATATGTTTTTTATCTTTTGGGTATTACCTGAAGTTTCCCCTTTATGCCAAATTTCCTTTCTACTTCTGCTAAAAAAATAAGTTTCTCCCTTTTCCAAGCTTAATTTTAAACTTTCCTCATTCATATAAGCCAACATTAATACTTGTTTTGTGTTGTAGTCTTGCACAATGGCAGGAATAAGTCCTTTTTCATCAAACTTTAATTTCTCTATATCAATCATTTTCTACATCCTTTCGATAAATTTAAATTCTCACTGGTATACCCTCTTCTTTTAAATATTTTTTAACTTCTTTTATTTCCAACTCCCTGTAATGAAACACAGAAGCCGCTAACGCAGCATCAGCTTTGCCTTCAGTAAAAACCTCTTTAAAATGCTCTTTCTTTCCTGCACCTCCAGAAGCTATAACGGGGATATTGACAGCTTCACTTACCATTCTTGTAAGCTCTATATCATACCCATCTTTAGTACCGTCTTTGTCCATACTTGTAAGAAGTATTTCTCCTGCTCCTAAAGACTCTACTTTTTTAGCCCACTCAACAGCATCAAGTCCTGTGTTTACCCTTCCGCCATTTATATACACATCAAAGCCCGAGCCATCACTTCGCCTCTTGGCATCAATTGCTACAACCACACATTGGCTTCCAAAACGTACAGCGGCCTGACGAATAAGAGTTGGTTGTTTCACAGCTTGGGTATTTATTGAAACCTTATCAGCCCCTGCTCTTAGAATATCTTTTATATCGTCAAGGTCTGAAATTCCACCGCCAACAGTTAAAGGAATAAATACTTTTTCAGAAGTCCTTTTTACAACTTCTATCATTATTTTTCGTTTTTCATAAGAAGCAGTAATGTCCAAGAATACAAGCTCATCTGCTCCTAATTCATTGTACTCTGATGCTATCTGGACAGGGTCTCCCGCATCTTTTAAATTTAAAAAGTTAACTCCTTTTACTACCCTGCCGTCTTTCACATCTAAACAAGGAATTATTCTTTTTGCAAGCATTTATATTACCTCCAAAGCACTTTTAAAGTTTATTTTTCCAATATATAAGGCTTTTCCAATTATCGCACCATATGCTCCCATCTCTTTAAGCTTTTTTAAATCCTCAATTGAGGATATTCCTCCTGATGCTATCACTTGAACACCTGTTTTTAAAATATTTTCTAAAGCTTTAAAATTTGGTCCATTAAGAGTTCCATCTTTAGAAATATCAGTGAAAATTATCGTTTTTACTCCTATTTCTTTCATTTTTTTAGCTAACTCCATATCTTTTATTTTAGTCTTTTCAAGCCATCCACTTACGGCAACTTCTCCATTCTTTGAATCTATACCCACTATCGTCCTTTCTCCGTAATTGGAAAGGGAATAAAGAAGAAGATCTTTGTCATATATTGCCGCCGAACCTAAAATTACATACTTAACACCTACAGAAAAAAGATAATCGATAGTTTCTCTATTCCTTATTCCTCCACCTACTTCTATCTCGGCTTTACAGTTTTTTGTAATCTGTTCAATGACATTACCATTTACCAAATGACCTTGTTTTGCACCATCTAAATCTACCACATGAATTCTCTTTGCTCCTAATTCCTCCCACATTTTAGCTACGTCAACGGGATTTTCATAATAAACCTCTTTGGTATTAAAATCTCCTTTTGTAAGCCTTACACATTTTTCTTCCATAATATCAATTGCAGGTATTAAAACCATTTTGCCATCTCTCCAAAATTCTTTAAAATTTTAAGCCCCACTTTTCCGCTCTTCTCAGGATGGAATTGACAAGAAAAAACATTGTCTTTAATTATAACTGCAGGAATCTGAACACCATAATCAGTCACTGCATACACATATTTCTCTTCATTGTTGGCTACATAATAAGAATGAACAAAATACGCATAATCTCCATTCTCCACTCCTTTAAGAAGTGGAGTTTCCTTTTTTATTTCAAGACTATTCCATCCCATGTGAGGAATTTTATTATGCTTTGGAAGTTCTATTACTTGCCCTTTAAAGATCTTAAAACCCTCAGTTTCCTTTATTTCAAAGCCTTTTTCAAATAAAAGCTGCATCCCCAAACATATCCCAAGAAACAACTTACCTTTGTCGATTTGTCTTTTTATCTCTTCTAACATGCCTGTTTTAATGAGAGTATCCATCGCATCAGGAAAAGCTCCCACTCCAGGAAGAACTAATGCATGAGCCTCTTTTACCGAAGCTACATCTTTTATAATTTTTGCCTCATAGCCTACGTATTTAAATGCTTTTTCTACACTTCTTAAATTTCCCATTCCATAGTCAATAATCCCTATCAATTTTTCACCGCCTCACTTAAGTTACGTATAAAGTATATGCAATCTCGCTTAAACTGTATCTTTATAAAATCCCTTTAGTAGAAGGTATCCCTTCTACCCTTTCATCTATTCTCAATGCCTCATCAAGAGCCCTCCCCAGTGCTTTAAAAGTTGCCTCTATAATGTGATGACTGTTACTGCCGTGCAAAAGTTCTACATGCAGTGTAATGCCAAAGTTGTAAGCAAAGGCTCTTAAAAATTCTTCCACATTTTCCGTTTCAAAATTTCCAACTCTTTCAGCTTTTAAAGGCAAATCACAGTATAAAAAAGGCCTTCCACTTATGTCTACAGAAACTCTCACTAAGGCTTCGTCCATGGGTACATAAAATGTACTAAACCTCTTAATAGATTTTTTATCGCCGGCAGCCTTTAAAAAAGCATTGCCCAATACAATACCTACGTCTTCAACAGTGTGATGAGTGTCTACCTCTAAATCTCCCTTTGCCACTACTTTTAAATCAAAAAGTCCATGCTTGGCAAATAAAGAAAGCATGTGGTCAAAAAAACCTATTCCTGTAGCTATGTCATAATTTCCTTTTCCGTCAATATTAAGTTCAACGTATATATCCGTCTCTTTAGTTTTTCTTTTAACTTCCGCCTTCCTCATAGCAATAACTCCTTTAACCCATTTATTAAATAATCATTAGCTTCTCGGCTACTTACTGTTATCCTTAAAGCTCCTTCAAGCCCTTCTACCTTTGAAAAATCTCTCACCAAAATTCCTCTTTCTAAAAGCCCCTGGTACACATAATCTGCATCTTTAAATTTTACCAATATAAAATTCGTTTTTGAGGGATAAACTTTAACGCCAGGAATTTTGCCTAGCTCTTTTATAAGACGCTTTCTTTCTTCTAAAATGTAGTTAATTCTTTCTTTTAAAACATCTGTCCTTAAAACCTTCAAAGCTATTATCTGAGATAAAGAGTTAATGTTATAAGGTGATTTCACAAGGTTTAAATACTTTAAAATATTCTCGTTAGCTACAGCATATCCTACTCTCAAACCGGCAAGTCCAAAAGCCTTAGATAAGGTCCTTAAAACAATCAAGTTTTCAAATTCATTTATAGCATCTACAATTGTATTACCATAAAACTCAAAATAAGCTTCGTCAACAACTACAATTCCATTGCTCTTTTGTATTATTTTAATTATATCTTCTCTTTCTATAACACTTCCTGTTGGATTATTAGGGTTGCACAAAAACACTAATTTAGGCTGATATTTTTCTATAACTTTAATAAAACTATCAACATCGTAATTATAATCTTCTCTCAACCTTACAGGTATTTCGACTGCTCCTGCAATTTTGCTATATACACTGTACATAGCAAAAGAAGGATGAGGATATGCTACCACATCACCTTTGTTTATGAAAGCCAGCATAATAAGGTGGATTATCTCATCCGAGCCATTTCCCACAAATATGTTTGTAGGCACTACTCCACAATATCGTGCCAATTCTTCTTTTAACTTTTCTGCAGTAGGGTCTGGATATACATTTACTTGAGAAGATTTTACAATCTCTTGAATATTTTTTATCACTTCTTCAGGAAGTTCAAAAGGCGTTTCATTTGCATCCATCTTATATCTGTAGGGAATACTGTGCACTTCATAATTTTTAAATCCCTTAATTTCTTCTCTCACCAAATTCTCAATCATTTTAAAACCTCACTTTTATAGAATTAGCATGAGCGGTAAGCCCTTCTGAATTTGCTAAAGTTATTACATCCTCTTTTACCTCTCTCAAAGAATCCTTAGAATAATAGAGAATATTCATCTTTTTGATAAAGTCCGTCACAGAAAGAGGCGAGAAAAACCTTGCTGTTCCACTAGTAGGAAGCACATGGTTAGGGCCAGCAAGATAGTCCCCTAAGGGTTCTGGAGAATATTCTCCCACAAAGACTGCTCCTGCATTCTTGATTTCACCAATTATTTCAAAGGCATTGGAAATGTTAAGCTCTAAATGCTCCGGAGCTATGTCATTTGCAATACCAATTGCTTCTTTTAAATTATTTACAACAATTATCGCACCAAAATTTTTTAAAGACTTTTCAATTATTTCTTTCCTTTCAAGATATTCCATTTGCCTTTCAATTTCTATTTTTACTTGTTGCGCAACCTCCAAAGATGTTGTGACAAGTATTGAAGATGCCATTACATCATGTTCCGCCTGTGACAACAGGTCCGCCGCCACATATTTAGGATTAGCAGTTTCGTCAGCTATAACTAAAACTTCACTGGGGCCTGCCACCATATCAATATCCACATGTCCGTAAAGAGCTCTTTTAGCCATTGCGACAAAAATATTTCCCGGGCCAACTATTTTATCAACCTTAGGTATTGACTCTGTCCCAAATGCCAAGGCTGCAACAGCCTGTGCGCCTCCAACTTTATATATATCCTCTATTCCTATCTTGTCTGCAGCCACTAACACATAAGGGTTTACTCCCTTCTTACCAGCCGGAGAAACCATCACTATTTTCTCTACACCAGCCACCTTTGCAGGTATTCCATTCATCAAAACTGAAGAAGGATAAGAAGCGGTTCCCCCCGGCACATAAATCCCAACTTGAGAAAGAGGTCTTACTATCTGCCCATAAATTATACCTTCTTTAAAATCCATCCATGTAGATTGTTTTTGCTTTTCATGAAATTCTGTTATGTTTTTGATAGCTTTGTCAATCGCTTTTAAAAATTCTCCTTCCACTTCGTTATAAGCATTTTTTATTTCCTCTTTCGTAACTTTTACAGTACTTTTGTCAAGATTTATTCCGTCAAACATGTAAGTATACTCAAACAAAGCCTTGTCTTTTCTCTCTCTTACGTTTGAAATTATTTCTTCCACTTTTTTTGCTATTTCTTTATTCTCTAATTTACTTCTGTTGTGAAGCTTTTGTAAAATACCATTGTCAATTCCCTTTCGAAAATCAAAT
The DNA here is from genome assembly GCF_000445185.1 of Thermoanaerobacter sp. A7A. Taxonomy (GTDB): domain Bacteria; phylum Bacillota; class Thermoanaerobacteria; order Thermoanaerobacterales; family Thermoanaerobacteraceae; genus Thermoanaerobacter. Next base: position 23,225 of record NZ_AVAF01000002.1, on the reverse strand, counting down.
ATCTCAATCATTTTAAACCTCCTTAAAAGTTTCCACAACCTCTTTTAATTTTATAATTATCTCTTTTATTCTCTGGCTTTTAGTTTTAAGACTGGCTTTATTCACTATCAATCTCGCACTGGAAGGAAAAATTTCTTCAATGACTATAAGACCATTTTCTCTTAAAGTATTGCCTGTCTCTACAATGTCTACAATTACCTCTGACAGCCCCACAATAGGAGCAAGCTCCACAGAACCATTCAGCTTAATTATTTCTACATTTTCTCCCTTTTGCCTGAAAAATTCTTCTGCAATATTGGGAAACTTTGTTGCAACTCTTTTATTAGTAAGAAAACTGTCCTTTGCCTCTTTAGGCCCCGCAACCACCATTTTACAAAAACCAAATTTTAAATCTAAAACTTCATAGCAATCTTTTTTTTGCTCTAAGAGAATATCTTTTCCACAAATCCCCAAATCAGCTGCCCCGTGTTCTACATATGTGGGCACATCCATCGGCTTTACCAACATAAACTTCATTAAATTTTTATGGTCATTAACAACAAGTTTTCGAGAAATATCTTTTAAAATATTCTCAGCAATTCCTGCCTTTTCAAACAAAGTTATAGCACTATCTGCCATTCTACCTTTTGGCAGTGCAATAGAAATATTTTCCATATTATTCCTCCATATCTATAATTTCGTCAAAGCTATTTTCATCAACATGCTTCGCTTTTTCATAGCTATACATCTCTACAATTTTTCCCTCACCTCTTAACAAAGTGGCTTTCTTGTAAGCATTACTTCTTAAGTTTTCCTTGTATTTTATTAAAACTCTCCAGGATTTATCAATAATATCTTTTTTCTGTTTTTGAAGTGCTAACATTGACCTTTCCACACTTATAGCAAAACCTGTCGCCGGAATGTGCTCTCCAAAAATCCCTAAAAGACCATCATACCTTCCTCCGGTACATATAGCATAACCAATCCCTTTAACAAAACACCTGAATATGATACCAGTATAATAATTAAGATTTTGCACCATTCCTAAGTCAAAACTTATATACTCTTCCATACCAAAATCTTTTAATATTCTATATACTCTTTCAAGGTAATCTATCGTTTCACCTAGTTTAGGAGTATCATAAAGCTCTTTTGCTCTTTTAAGCACTTCTTCGCCACCAAATAAAAGAGGAAGTTCACTTAAAAACTTTGCTTTTTTGCCCCTAATTCCTTTATCATTTATGAATTCTTCTATCGCAGATTGATTTTTCTGTTGCAAAAACTCTCTTAAAAGGTTTATTTCTTCATTTTGTAACTCTAAATCTTCCACTACTCTTTTAAAAAATTCCACCTGTCCCACGTCCACTTTAAAGTCCTCTATTCCAATACTTTTTAAAGCCTCTATCGCAACTGCTATTATCTCTGCATCAGATTCTTCATGATTTGTACCTATAAGTTCAATCCCTGCCTGAGTAAACTCTCTCATTTTTCCTACCTGTGGGTCATCATAGCGATAGACATTAGCGACATAGCATAACTTAAGTGGGAAACTACCTTTTAACTTTGTAGACACAATTCTCGCTATTTGAGTAGTCACATCTGGCCTTAAAGCTAATATATTTCCCTTTTTATCGAAAAACCTGTACAAATTGTTTTCATCAAACAAAACAGAAAAATTATCGCTATATTCAAAAGTAGGAGGCATTATCTCTTGATAGCCAAATTTTATAAAAACCTCTCTAAACTTTTCTTCTATTTTGCGCTTAACTCTATATTCTTCCGGCAAAAAATCTTGTACACCATCAGGCAAATATATCATTAAAACACCCCACAATTTACTCTGTCTTTGTAACGTGATAAAGTAATAAACTGTACTTCTTTTATTGTATCCTAATTTTCAATGTATGTCAAGCATAGACAAATAGGCAGAAACGTACTGAATATTATCCTGCTTGCATTGTAAATCCACGCGCAAAATCAAAAAGTGAAATTTTACATTATTTGAAGAAAACTTAAGGTTGTTGTGGTATAATTAAATGTAAAAGGAGTTAAATGGTTAAATGTGAGTAATGTATTTGCTGTTAGATGAAAAAGGTGTGGATGTTTTGGCAATTTACATAAGAGGAATAAAAGCTTTTAATCTAATTTGAAAGAAGGTGTTAAATATGCCGTTGCCAAAAGAAAATAAAATATATACTTATGCAGATTATATAGCGTGGCCAGAAAATGAAAGAATAGAACTGATTGATGGCCAAATTTACTTGATGACTTCCCCTTCAAGAACTCATCAAAGGATCTTGGGACAGCTTTTTTACCAATTTTTTGATTATCTCAAAGATAAATCGTGTGAAGTATATATGGCACCTTTTGATGTAAGGTTTCCTGACGGAAATGAGAAGGACGAGGAAAATATAAAGACTGTAGTTCAGCCTGATATAGTTGTTGTGTGTGATGAATCCAAGCTTGATGAGAAGGGATGTACGGGAGCTCCTGATTTGATAATCGAAATTATTTCGCCTTCAACAGCACAGAAAGATAAACTCCACAAGTTTAACTTGTATGAAAAGTATGGTGTGAAAGAATATTGGATAGTAGAACCCGAAAACAAAATCCTAAGTGTGTTTATTTTACAGGATAATGAAAGATATGGACGACCCGACATATATACACAAGATGATAAAGTTAAAGTTTCTATTTTTGAAGATCTTGTGATTGATTTAAAAACAGTACTAATATGAATAGAAACTGATACTGTAGAAAATTTTGTGTAGACTGAATTCCTTTTTTCTTTAACATTTCTTCCGGAACTAAAAATGTTACAGTCGCTACTCCTGTCAAACGTTGATGGATAAAAGGGAGAGTCTAATAAAGAGGTGTTTTTTATGATAGAAGCCACTGAATTATTAAAGTATTCCTTAGAAGATGAGCTAAAGAGGATAACGAATATTATTATTGAAAAGTGCAATCCAGAGAGGATAATACTTTTCGGGTCAATGGCTAATGGTACTGCTAAGGAATGGAGCGATATTGACTTAGTCGTGATAATGGATACAGATTTAAGATTTGCTGATAGAACTTTATATTTAATGAGGCTTACCCATCCTAGAGTAGGAGTTGATTTTTTAGTATATACACCAGAAGAAGAAGAGTTGTTTAAGAAGAATAGAGACCTATTTTATACCGAAGAGGTACTCAAGAAGGGGGTCATATTGTATGACAGAAGTTCATAAATATAGTCAGTGGTTAGATTATGCTAATGACGATTTGAAGGCAGCAAAAGAACTGTTAAAAACTTATTGTTTGTGTCCATTCGCAGCAAGCTGTAGAAAAAGCTTTAAAAGCCTATTTGGTTTTTAATAATATAAATCCTCCTAAAGTACACAATTTGATCACTTTGTTAGAATTGTGTATAAACTTGGACAAAGAATTTGAAATTTTGAGAGATGATATGGAATTTTTAGACTCCTATTATATTCCAACAAGATATCCAAGTGCTCCTATTGGCTATTTACCTGGTGGCAAACCTAATAAAGATAATGCTACCAAGGCATTTGAAAAAGCTGAAAATTCTGTGAAATATATAATTAAACTTATAGAAGATAAGAAAAAAGAATAAAACCTTAACCTTATTATTATGACCTAGAATTTAAGGTCTCTTAGAGAAAAAGCTCCTCTTTTATTTAGTTGATGCTAAGTCTAACAGTAAGAGAAAATGGTCGTCTTCCTCAGCTTAGTGTATTAAATGGAATGAACCCATAAAAAGCAAACAAAGTTTTACTAAAGTTACACAAAGCTCTTGACATTACTAATAATTGTAGTATCATCATTATCCAGTCGTAATGGCAGTTGGCTCCAAACCTAAAAATGATTTATTGAAGTCCATTGAAGAAGAAAATATACCTGTTTATGCTATTGGGGATTGTGTCAAGCCTAGAAAATTTATAGATGCCATTCACGAAGGTTTTCGCATAGCGTATAATTTGTAATTTTAAAAATTACATTAAATACTCCTACAACGCACTTTGCATTTAAAAGCTTAGTATAAATCTAAGGCAGAAACATGCAGTTTCTGCCTTTCTATAATTTTACTTAATAAGTTTATCAAAAGTATCTTGCAGATTTTTTATGTCTTTCAAAGTTACATATTGTCCTATGCAATGTCCATTAATAAGCACATATTTATTTTCTGCATCTCTTTTAGCAAAGCTTATTTTTTCTACTTTGTCCTTGCCATACACATCAAAAGCAAAAGGTGTTTCTCCCTGTGAAATATTTTTTCCTTCATCTAATCCACTAATTTGAAGTAATACTATTCCGTCTAAGAGATTGTCTACATCATCAGCTTTAATAGCTTTCCCATCAATTTGCCAGTTATCTTTTTCATCTTTTTGTATTTGATACTCTTTTCCATCTTGGTAGAAAACTAATTTAGTTATTTCATTCTTTGGAATAGACACTACAAATTTTTCCATATATTTATATGCGTAATCATCTGTCAGAAAGAAATTCTCTAAAGAAGAAGCATTGACTCTGTAAATTTTATCTCCATCAGTTTTTGCATAATAACCCTCTTGGTAATTTTCTTTTACAGGAGATTTATTACCTATAAAAAGTGAATAGCTTTTTCCATTTTTCAAAGATACTTTTATCGCATAAGAAGGTTTGTCAAGACCATAAGTGGATAAATCACCTTCTAACGTTCTATCAAAAGTAAGAGAAGTCAAGTTGTCTAATAATTCATCAACATAAATGCTGTCTGCTTTATAATCAATAGGTTCTTTTATAAACCATGTATCGCCTTCTTTTTTAAAATCAATTAAAGTTTTCCCTTCTTGTTCTATTTTTAAAGAATTTACATCGTTATTTTTGAAGGTAAAAATTTTGTTGTCTTCTTTAACAGGTTTATTGGTCTTACTTTCATAAAAATAGTAGCCAAAAAGAACAGCGAATATTACCAGCAAAACAATAGTGGTTTTAAAAATCTTCATAATGTCTTCCTCCTATACCACATGTATCCTCCAATTATCCACATTACCAGTGGAATAGTTACAACTGTGGTATAAAAGAGTATAGCAGCTTGTTTGCCAGTTAGGAAAATCTGATTAAACTCAAGGGATTTAGGACGTATAGAAATCTGTGTTGTCTTATCCGCTAACCAGTTAGCACTGTTCATTAAAAAGTCTCTATTAGCTTCCAATGTAATTATTTTATCAGTAAACATCATGCTACTTCCAATAGCTACAATCTTCATTCCTGTCTTTGAATCGGATATAGCTAAGCCTAAGCTTAAAGGACCTTTGATATCACCTTTTTGAAAATTAGCATCTTTTGAGTTAAAATCGGTTTTACCCCAAGCTTTATCACTGGTTGAAAGCAATTGCTCTATAGTTATATTTTCTGTTGGTTTATCAGGATAAGAAATACTTCTTGACATTGGCATTACAACGTACAAGTTTGATAAATCCAATTTATTAGTTATAGTATGAAATTTGTACTGAGGAACTGGAGAAAGCGGGTCCATAAAATAATTCCTTCCTGGATCTACTACAACGTCATTGTCAAATTTTACACCCCAAGTAGACAAAAGCTCATTTACAGATTTTTGAGTCAAAGGCCCATATTCTGCCCCCATTGCAATGATTGCTTTTCCGCCTTTGTCAAAGTATTCTTTTAAAGCAGCCATTTCCTTGTCAGTAAAGTCTCTTCTTGGGTTAACAATAACTAATAAGTCTGTATTTTTTGGTATTCCTCCTGCCTGTCCTATATTTAAATCTTCTACATTATATCCTTCTCCTCTCAAAGCGTTTTTAAAAGTCACCAAATAGTCAATACTGTTTAATTCATCATGTCCTTGAAGAATATACGCATTTAATTTTTTAGGCTGTGTAACATCAATTATAGCCTGTGTAAACTGTTCTTCTCCATTAAAAGTAGCAGTATTAGGCTGACTACCCATGCCAAAAATATCATAAGAATTTACTATCTGTCTTTTTTCATTAGCACCACTTCCTGCAATAAAAAGCACTGTGTCATAATCCGTAATTCCATATCTTTGAGCAGTTGCCGGCTCCTTATCTGGGTCTACAAAATGGACAATTATTCTCTTTGAAACATTTCTGTATTGATCTAACAAACTTTTTACCATGTCTCTTGAAGTAGTACCCTCTTTGAAAAAGGCATAGACAGTTACATCTGTTTTTAGACTTTTCAAAACTTGTTTTGTTTGGTCAGAAAGGGTATATTGCTTGTTTTTAGTCAAATCCCACTTGACAGGCTTTTGCGTGACTATAACATTTGCCAATATTAAAATAGCCAGTAAAAGAGCTGTCATTATAAAAGCATTAGTCCCGTACTTTAGCCTTATATTATTCATCTTTTCTCCTCCTAACTCCAACGTCTTTTGTCTACAACACGAATTGTCAAGAAAATAAAGAATATAATTACACTTATGAAAAAGACTACATCACTTAAATTCACTAATCCATTTAGAAAATTATTTAGCCTGTCAAAGAAAGACAGATTCTGAAAAATAGTTTTTGCTTTTCCACTAAACACGTCTCCTAGCCAACTAATCAACCAAAGCACAAGAATTAAAGCAAATCCAATTACTCCAGCTATCATTTGATTTTCTGTAAGTGAAGAAGCAAAAAGCCCTATTGATATAAAAGTCACTCCTATTAGAAACACTCCAATATAACCTGCTATGATAGAACCCATATCTGGTGAAGAATACAATTTAAGATAAATGGGGTATAAAAAAGTTATTACAAGTGCTACTAAATACACAAACACTGTAGAAAAAAACTTGCCAATCACTATATCAGTAACTGTAACGGGTGACGTGAGTAAAAGTTGATCTGTTCCCGTCTTCATATCCTCTGAAATAAGTCTCATTGTCAAAATAGGACTTATAAACATAAAAACAGTGACCATACTACCTAAGATTGGAGTTAATATAGCATAATGAGTAGATAACACATAGGTTGTAAAAAAGTATCCAGATATCAAAAGATAAAATCCTAGCAGCACATAGGCAAGTGGGGAAAAGAAATAGCTTTTAAGCTCCCTCTTTAGTATTTCCCACATTTTCATCGTAACTTTCCTCCTCTGTTGTAAGTTCTAAAAATACTTCTTCAAGACTATAATTTAGCATTTTAAGTTCTAATATTGGAAAGCCTTTTTTGGCAAAAGCAAAAAACATATCTTTTCGAACATCTTTATCAGCAGAAGATTCCACTGTCAACTTTATCGTATTATCTGAATCAACTTCTGCTTCTACATTAGTTACTCCTTCAATCTCTTTTACACTGTTTACTACTTCTTCATAAGGCCCTTCCACTTTTATAAAATATCTCCTTGAATTTTGCAATGCAGTTGATAAATTCTCTGTCTTATCTATTGCAACAATTTTCCCTTTATTTATTATAATAACTCTGTCACATACCATACTAACTTCTGGCAATATATGAGTGCTTAAAATTATTGTATGCTTTTTCCCTAACTCTTTTATAATATCTCTTATTTCTTTAATTTGCTTAGGGTCAAGACCTACTGTCGGCTCATCTAATACCAAAACATCAGGGTCTCCTATGATTGCTTGTGCTAGTCCAACCCTTTGTTTATAACCTTTAGACAAGTTTTTTATAAGCCTTTTTCTCACATCAGTCAAACCAACTTCATGTATAATTCGTTCAACATCTTCTCTTCTCTTTTTTGGAGGAACACCTTTTATACCTCCTACAAAATGGAGATATGCCTCTACGGTCATATCTAAATACAAAGGAGGTACCTCTGGTAAATAACCAATATGTTTCTTTGCCTCTATCGGTTGTTCAACAATATCATATCCTGCAATTTTTATAGTACCGCTGGTAGGAGGCATATATCCTGTTATCATTTTCATAGTGGTAGTTTTACCAGCACCATTGGGCCCCAAAAAACCAACTATTTCTCCTTTATCGACAGAAAAGCTTATGTTATCTACTGCTTTACGAGTACCATAAACTTTTGTGACGTTTTTTAGCTCTATCATCATAGCAGTCTCAACCCTCCATTTTACATAGTGTGGAAATTGTATCATAAAATTATTAAAAATTTGTGTACAAATTGTTAAGCATTAGTTAAGATTGTAACTTAAAGCAAAATGATAATAAGAAACTATGACAAAAGTCGTCATAGCTTTAGTTTGTTGACAAAGTCAAAAATTTTTTAAAGTAGATATTTTGCATCGTCGCTCCGGTGTTCCAAAGCGACAAAACTAAGCTTTACCTTCGGGTTCCGGCAGGGTCCCGGGCACAATCGACGTCCTGTCTCAGGTGCCCGCCTTCGCCATCCATGGCTTCGGCCCTGCCTCCACCCTCGGTCTTGTTAAGTTTTGTTACCGCTTTGTAACAAGTCGCTCCTTATGCAAAATATCTACTTTACGAAAGTTTGTCTACAAATTGAAACTATGACAAAAGTCGTCATAGCTTCTTCTTATCCCATTATCACTAACACCTGATGACCATTTCCTTCTTTTGTTAAATCAATAGTCTTATCTGTGACAAGCTCTCCATCTATATATACTTCTTTTACACCTTTGTTAACACCTTCGGGATTTCTTACCTCTATTAGGTATTTCGTATTCTTATAGTTATATTCTATCACATATTTATCCCAATTTTTTGGTATACAAGGGTCTATTATAAGTTTTTCTCCGTATTTTTTCAAACCCAAGAGGTTCTCAATTGCTATTCTGTACATCCAACCTGCTGCGCCAGTATACCACGTCCAACCTCCTCTTCCTACATGAGGTTCTACCGCATACACATCTGCAGCCATGACATAGGGCTCTACTTTATACTTCATACACTCAATAGGGGTCCTGGTGTGATTTATAGGATTTATCATATTGTAAAGTTGCCATGCTCTATCTCCTTCTCCTAGCTCTGCAAAGGCGAGTATTACCCATGCTGCCGCATGAGTGTATTGACCCCCATTTTCTCTAACTCCTGGAACATATCCTTTTATATACCCCGGATTTAAATCCCCGTTGTCAAAGGGAGGGGTTAAAAGCTTTATTATCCCTTCTTCCTCATTGACCAAATAATTTACAACAGCCTTCATTGCCTCTTTTACTCTTACTTCTTTTCCCGCTTTAGATATAACAGACCAAGATTGAGATATGGAATCAATTTTACATTCTGAATTGTCTACAGATCCTAAAGGTGTCCCATCGTCAAAGTAAGCCCTTCTGTACCAACTTCCGTCCCATGCATTTTCTTCTATAGCTTTTATTAATTTATTAGCTATTTCTTGATACTTTTTTGCATGTTCTTCATCCTTTTTAGTTTGACATATGGGCGAAAACTTCTGAAGAATAGTGTACAAAAACCAGCCAAGCCATACACTTTCCCCTTTTCCTTTGTTTCCTACCTTATTCATTCCGTCATTCCAGTCGCCAGCCCCCATCAAAGGCAAACCATGTTCTCCAAATTTTAACGAATAGTCTATAGCCCTTATGCAATGCTCATATACTGTACCTTTTGTTTCAGATATACGAGGTGTTGAATATCTTTCTTCCTCTTCTTCTTTTAAACGCAAATCTTCTAAGTAATTTACTTCTATGTCCAGTATAGGCCAATCTCCTGTCTTTTCTATATAGTCAGCTGTGACGTAAGGAAGCCACAACAAGTCATCGGCAAATTTTGTCCTTATACCTTTATTTAATACAGGATGCCACCAATGTTGCACATCTCCTTCAACAAACTGATGCTGGCAAGCGTTGACTATTTGATTTTTTGTAAATTCTGGCTCTAGATATACCATATTCATAGCATCCTGCAATTGGTCTCTAAAGCCATAAGCTCCTCCTGATTGATAAAAAGCTGACCTTGCCCACAATCTACACGCAATTGTTTGATAAGGCAGCCATCCATTTACAAGTAAATCCATTGACTTGTCAGGAGTTTTAATCTGTATCCTTCTTAGAAGCTCTTGCCAAAATTCTTGGACTCTTTGCAATTCATTCTGACAATTTTCAACATTTGTATACTTTAAAATCAACCTTTTTACTTCTTCTTCGTTTTTACCATGTCCTAACAAGATTGTAAATTGCTTTTCTTCTTTAGCTTTTACTTCTACATGAAATTGTATTGCAGCACAGGGGTCTAATGATATTCCTGTAGAATTTGAGAGAGTCTCATATTCCAATGCTTGGGGTAAAGTTAAACTTGAAGCAACTCCTATAAACTCTGCTCTGTCGCCTGTAAATGAATTTATCTTTTCTGAAGCTGACAAAAATGCTAATCTATTAGCAAAATCTTCATTGTACACATTTTTAATCATTAATGCTCCTATTTTTTCATCGTACTTTGTAAATAGATACGGAAAAGTAATCTCATCAGTTACTCCTAAAACTGGCCTTATGTAATAAGATACTGTAAGTTTCCTGTTTTCATTCCCTAAATTTTTGATGGTAACTAAATTTATCTTTATAGAATCTTCCTTTGCTACAAACATCTTTAAGTGTTGGCTTAAACCACAGCATATTGTTTCAAATGAAGTATACCCAAAACCATGTTTTATATAATGAACTTTTGCTTTACCAGCAGGTAAAGGAGTAATTGACCATCTGTCCCCTGTTTCCTCATCTGTTAAATAAATTACCTCTCCATGGGGGTCTAAAACAGGGTCATTGTACCATGGAGTCAATTTGTATTCCCGGCTGTTTTCTGCCCAAGTATACCCTGCTCCTGTTTCTGACACCTGAAAGCCAAAAGAAGGGTTGGAAATCACATTTATCCAAGGAGCAGGAGTACTTTTGCCTTCCCACTTTATGATATACTCTTTGCCATCATAGCTAAATCCTCCAAAACCATTGTAATAATCTAATGGTAATTTCTCTAATTTGATTTCTTCAAAATTTTGTACTTTTTTGACCCAATTTTTAAGTTTTGGAGCGTTTTTTGTCTCTTTAATCATTATCTGGTCGTAAATAGATTCATTTCCTCCTTCAAACTTAAGGGCAACAACAGTATTTAAAAGATATACATCTTCCTCTTTTAAATTATTTTGCTGTAACAAATATACGCCTCCATATTTGCCAAAAATGTCATAAGAAAAGGTAGTATTAATTAATTCTTTTATCTTATCATGTAAGGGCTGTAGATAACCGCTTTTATCTTTGTTTAATATCACAAGGTCAATATTTATCCCTTTCATTTTCCAATATTCATAAGCTTTTAAAAACCACTTTACCATTTCTATTTCTTCCATCTTTTCTATCTCTACTAACACAATTGGCAAATCTCCTGAAATCCCATATGCCCACAGACCAGATTGACCTTTTACATTTTTCAAAATCATCTCTTCTCTATACCTGCGTTGAGGACTCACAAATAAAATGTGAGCCAACATTCTTTGCAAAAGGCCTAATTCTCTGGGTTTTAAATTAAGATAATCTAATTCTACCCTACTTCTTGTCCACGACATTTCAAAAGCTCTTTCTACTACATTTTCCTCTTTGTATTTTGCAGCAATTTTTATGGCTTTTTCTTTAGTTTCAGTTATTGCAGAAATATATACTACTTTTGCTACTTCCCCTGGCATTACTTTTACTCTTTTTCTTAAACTTACAATAGGATCAAGAACTGCTCCTTCTGTATTGGAAAGGGGCTGATCAGCTTCTAAAGCAATTGGATTTTTTAGACTTCTTCCTCTTCCTATAAATTTTGCTCTATCAGTTTCAAACTGAGTATCTCCCACAATTTCTCCACTTAAAACTGCTACCTTGTGCACAGCCCATAGTTTATTTTTTCCTTGTTCCCTTGGCTTTCTGCAGACTAAAATTGCATCTTCTTCCTTTAAAAATTCTGTTTTTACAAAAAGTTTATTAAAAGCAGGATGTGCCACATCTGTTGGCAAATCTATTAAGCTTATTTCTCCAAAACTTGTAATTTCTAATATTCTCGGATGTTTACTATGATTTTTTAAAGTCAACCGCCTTATCTCCACATCATCCTCTGGTGAAACGACTATCTCTAAGTGAGTATCTATATTTCCAACTCTTTTAAAGTATTCTGCTTTATCTGCAGAGAAAACAACCCTGTAATTCTGACCTTTTTCGTAAAAGGGAGCGTAAGTGGCTGACCATACAGTATTAGAGTTTATATTTTGAACAAATATAAAGGTACCAAAATCTTGCGCCAAGTCTTTCCTCCATCTTGTCAAGAAAATACCTTTGTTATTTTTACTGTATCCTGTCCCTTTTTCTGTAAGCATTACAAAATATCTTCCGCTCGATAAAATATGAACCTCTGGCAGCCAAGTTTTTGATTCTCCTAAAACCCTTACAAAGTCTCCATCTTCTTTGCGAACTTTTTGAATTTTTCTTGCTTCTTCTCTTTCTTCCCTCGTTATATCTAAATACATTGGCATTTTTTCTTGTAATAATATTTGAATAGCTTTTATACTTGGGTCTTTATGAAATCTTTTTTGCATTATATTGTTATTTATAAAATTGTCTAAAGCCACAAAAGCCATACCTTGGTGATGAGCCATAAAGCTTTTGACTATCGCACTTTTCTTGCCAAAAGGAAATCTTTCTGGTGTATAATCTATCGCTTCATAAAAACCGTATTTCCCTTCAACTCCTTCTTTTTTAAGGAACCTTATGTTTTGTAGTACCCCTTCTACATCTACTCCAATAGCCAGCAAAGACCCATAAGGAGCTACTACTTTGTCGTGGGATAATCCCCTTTTAAGACCTAGACTTGGGACTCCAAAAGCTTTGTACTGATAATTCAAATTTATGTCAAAAGCGTAAAATCCGGACTCCGATATACCCCATGGAATTCCTAATTCTTTAGCATAATTTTTTTGCACTCTTACAGCAAAGGCATAAGTTTCATCCAATAAAGTATTTTGGTAATTTTTCATTATTAAAAGGGGCATAAAGTACTCAAACATCGTTCCAGACCAAGATACCAAGCCTTTATAACGATTTTCAATGGCAAGCATCCGGCCCAATTTAAACCAATGTTTTTTATCAATTTCTCTTTTTGCAATAGCAATAAAACTTGCTTGCCTTGCTTCCGAAGCCAACAAGTCATAATAAGACTTTGTAAGTTTTTCCTCCTCAACATTGTATCCTATTGAGAATAACTGTCTTTTTTCATCATACAAATGTCTGAACTCTGTTTTTTCTACCAAATTTTCAATTATACTCTTTATATTTTCAATCTCTGCCTCCAAGTTTTTGATTTTCTCCAAAGCCCGGGCAACTTTATCTTTTTGACTTTTTAACAAAGCTTTCTCCTCTTCTGTAGCTTTTTCAAAAACTTCTTCTATTTCTAATAAATAGTTTTTATAGACTTTTTCCAATTCTTTTGGAGATGAATGTTCTTCAAAAACCTCCTTATATCTTTTAAAAATTTCTTGCTCTTTCTGTCTTTCATCAAATTCTGTCCATGCTAAAAATTCTTTCATCTCCCTTTTTAAAGCCCCAATTATATTCTTTAACCTTTCAATATTTCCTACCTCATCTTCTGTACTTGAAAGTTTCTCACTAATTTTACTTAAGAATACCTCCCAATCAGATGGCATTAAAGTTTTTTTATTTAAAATGTTTCTAAAAATATCTTCAGTAATTCCTTCTATATTCAACATTTTGATAGTATCTTTTAAGCCTTTTGCCAATTCAATATCTATAAGAGGTTTATTTAAAAATTCACCTATTGCTTCCTTTACTGTAATCAAATAACCTACTAAATTTCCGCTATCGACAGTAGACACATAATAGGGCCTTAAAGGCTCTAAAGTCCTCGTATTGTACCAATTGTACAAATGGCCGTTCCATTTTTCCATTTTTCCAATTGTAGTGAGGGTTTTTTTGATTCTTTCTACCATCTCAGTTGTGGTTATATAGCCTAAATCTCTTGCTCCAACTACTGAAACCAAGTAAAGTCCTATGTTTGTAGGTGACGTTCTCTCCGCAATCCCATTAGGCGGGTCTTCTTGAAAATTATCTGGTGGTAGATAATTCTGGCTTTCTGTCACAAAGTCTTCAAAAAATCTCCAGGTTTTTCTCGCAATTAGTCGCAATTCCTCCATTTCCTCTTGTGACACAGTTTTTTCTTTTGAAATTATTGGCTGGCTTATATAAAAAGCAATGTAGGGAGAAATTGCCCAAAGGAAAAAAAGCACTATTGCCCCAATTAAATCTTGGGGTTTAAAATACATAGCTAATGCAACTAATGCTAATCCCTCTACTAAAACTATCCACATTCTTTTAAAAAAACTTGCAAAGTCATTTCTAAGTCGCTTCTCCATGTCAGCAGCCGTAATCCATTCTAATAAATTCTTTCGAGTTATATACAGTCTCGTCAATGTTCTAACTATTGCATCTGCCATCATATAAGCTTGATAGGGTAAAAACACAAAATTAAGTAATGATTGATAAAAAGCGGCTTCTATGCTTGTTATCACGGCTTTATGTCTTTTTTCCCAATAGTGTCTGAACTGGCCTTTAAAAATAGTGTCAACTAAAGCAGGTAGAATTGGGAAGAATACAGTTAAAATCGCAACCCCTAACCATAAAAAACTGCTTCCCGGCAAAAGGCTAAATCCTAAAAATAGCATTAACATCAAGGCAACTGAAACAACACTTCTTCTTAGGTTGTCTATAATTTTCCATTTAGTTATTAAAGAAAGGGGGTTTTTTACCATTTCTCCTTTTCTATTTTTTATTTTAGATTTCAAATAAGGCAATAACTGCCAATCCCCTCTTACCCATCTGTGCAGTCTCATGATATAGGAATTGTATTTAGCAGGATAGCCATCAATCAATTCTATATCACTGACAAGACCGGTTCGCACAAAGGACCCTTCTAAAAGGTCATGACTTAAAATAGAATTATCCGGTATAGTATCTCTTAAAAGTTCTCTAAATACATCTACATCGTATATTCCTTTACCTGTATATATGCCTTCTCCGAACAAATCCTGATAAACATCTGATACTGCTGTAGTATATGGATCTATACCGCCTTCTCCAGCATAGATTTTAGAAAACAGTGTAGCATTTGCGCTTTCTATATCAATGCCTATTCTAGGTTGCAATAGTCCATATCCCTCTACTACTACACCATAATCTCTGTCAATCACTGCTTTGTTTAAGGGATGCAACATAGTACCTACTAATTTTTTAGCAGTATCAATAGGCAAATTTGTATCTGCATCCAAAGTTATTACATATTTTATATTTAGTTTGGCAACATCTCCACTAACTACATAAAAACTCGTATCTTCCTTCCCTCTTAAAAGTTCATTAAATTCGACAAGAGCTCCTCTTTTTCTTTCCCAGCCCATCCAGCTTTTTTGCATTTGATTGTATTTTCTTTTTCTGTGAAAATAGTAAAATATCTTTTCGCCGTTTTTAGAATATTTCTCGTTTAACTTTTCAATTTGTTCCAAAGCACACTTTACAATCTTCTCATCCTCCGACATAACCTCAAAAGGAGCGTCTTTAAAATCCCCTAATAAGCCAAAATACAAATTCTTTTCTCTGTTGGCGTGATAATACACCTCAAGATTTTCAATCAGCTCTTTTGTCCTTTTTTCATCTGGCAAAAGAGAAGAAATAACTACCATTGTCTTAGCATCTTCAGGAATACCTTCTTTTAACTCAATTTTTGGCAATACTACTGGCTTAAAAATATGCACTAAAATCCAATTTACTAATTGAACTGACATTTCACTAAAAGGTATTAGAAGAATTACACCAGAGATAAATAATAGCCCCCATTTATTAGAAAAATTTGCTATATATTTTAATGCAAAAAACTCCTCCACCAATAGGAAGATTAAAATTAAACCTACATACAAAGTCTCTGGAGATTTTTTGGCAATTTTTCTCCAGCTTATTGTCCTTTTTGATTTGTTACTCAGCTTATTTTCAAGAATACTTCTTCCTTTGCCTACAAGGTAAAATCCTACATGGTTTATATATCCTAGTTTTCCCTCTTGTTCTGTCACTTCTTTTGCACATTCAATTGCCTTTTTAGCAACATAAGTTTCTGAAGTATTATAATATTTAGCTATTTTTTCTATTTCATGTCTGTAATAATCTCTTGATTCAAAATCCATCTTAGGATATGTACCGTCCGGGTCTTGCCTCAAAACTTGCTCTACGGAACTCAAACTTTCAAAAATTTGTGCCCAATCGAGAGAGGAAAAAGTTTTTAAACTGGTAATAGCATTGCCTATAGAAATTTGCCTTTTTGCCTGTATTTGATGAGCCTTTTCTGCTACATCGTTAATGCTAGTATCATACTCCATTAAAATTTTTTCTATAGACTGTATGACATTAACAGAATTACTCCCTTCTTTTCTAAGTCTACTTACCAAATGTTCAATAAATTGTAGAGGGAATCTGTCTGCAACATTGATATTGTTCCTTATAAGCTTTTTCACTTCTTCATATTTCATTTCTTTTTCCAAAAGCAATGTGAGTATCTTTTCTGCTTTTTCCCTTTGGTGGCGAGTTTCTACAATTTTCTCGCAAATCTTTTTTATTTTCTCCACCAAAGCAATACGTATCATAAGGCTTAAAGCCCACAGCTCAGAGCTGGAAAGCAAAGCCTTTGTCTGATAAGCCTTTATAAAATTAATTATGGCTTTTTCATCAATTTTCCCATCAGTGTGAAGAACTAGCTCAAAGGCTATAGCATATATTCTTGGGTAACCTTTGAATAAACCATTTTTAAGCCCTGGAAGCCCCGAATAATAACTTTTTGACAAACTTTTCCTTATTTCCTTAACTTGCTCTTCGATTATATAAAAGTTATCTAACAACCACTCCTCTTCTTGAGAAATATAGACATCCTCTTCTTTTAAAATGCTGTTCAAATTTCTGTAAACATTCTTTATGTAGTTGTAGTCTTTATTCATCCGCGGAATTAGCAAATAGGATAATTTAGTTCTCTTCATTATGTTGTGATTCTGCGCTATTTCTGCTGCATGCTTTTCCATTTCCTCCGAACTTAAAATAATATCGTCAAAATCTCCTATAGAATCTTCCTTACCCCATGTAGGCTTTTTTGAAATATGTACAACAAACGCGGCTATTAAAAGCAAGATAGCTCCTATCAACACATACTCCATAGTATGTCAACTCCCTCACTGCAATTTAGTGCTAAAAATATTATTCCCTCAAGTTTGAAATTTTAAAGCATAAAAATAAAAGCTCGCATACGCGAGCATTACACAACTATTCTTCCCAAACTTTTATATCTCTAAGCCACTTAGGATAATAATTTTTAACTACCCCTTTTGCAATTCTGCCCCATCCCGCAGGAAACCCTTCTATAGTAAAAAAAATCCAGCCGTCTTCTAAGTCCAATTCAAAAGTTTCTCCTTTTAAATATTTTTCCTTTTGTTCTCTTTCAAGTTCCAAAAGTCTTTTAGCTTGTAAAGTTTTAATTCCCATTGCCAACCAGTGAGAAGGCTCAAACCTGTTTTTCTTAAGCTCCCCTAACTGCCAACCGTATCTGTATACCTTTATATTACTCAAATCCGGTAAACCCTCTGATACATGGTAAACAAAATCATTATGCACTTCAATATTTAGATTATCTAAGTCTAAATTAAGATATTTATCAGCAAAATCGTAAAATAGTTGTAATTCTTTTTGCTTTTTTCTGCCTTTTGCTTTTTTAAATCTAGAGTCTGGTTCTTCTTCCTCTTTTTTTCTCAGTTTCGCAATAAAATGTCCTTCTCCTCTCACCTTATGTGGCCATAATCTCATGCATTTTTTTAAATCTTCAGGACCTTCAACCCATTCGGGATGCCCTCTGTCAAAGAATTTGCTAATCTCACTTTCTTCAATTTCAAATTCAGGATGTTCTTCTAAAAATTTTTTTATAACTCCTTCATCCTCCTCAGGAGCAAAAGTACAGGTAGAATAAACCAAAATGCCTCCCTTTTTTAATAAAGGAGCTACACTTCGCAAAATATTTCTCTGTGTAATAGAACAACTCATGACATTATTTAAAGACCAAATTTTCCTTGCTGTAGGGTCTTTTCTAAACATTCCCTCTCCTGAACAAGGAGCATCTACCAAAATTTTATCAAAATATCCTTCAAATGCGGTAGCCAACTTTTCAGGAGTTTCATTTGTTATGACAATATTTCTTATTCCCATTCTCTCTACATTTTCCACCAGTGCTTTTATTCTTTTTTTATCTATTTCATTAGCAACAATTATTCCTTCATCGCCAATTTTCGTAGCTATGTGTGTAGTCTTACCACCGGGCGCTGCACTTACATCGAGAATCTTTTCCCCTGGTTTAGGGTCTAACACCTCCACAACTGCCATCGCTGTCGGCTCTTGAATATAGTAAAGTCCTAAAATATGGTACAAATGGTTGCCCGCCTTTTCTTCTTTATCATAATAAAACCCAGTTGGGCACCAAGGAATTGGGGTTATCTCAAAAGGAACAATTTTTTTAAACTCTTCTACACCGATTTTTAATGTATTCACTCTTAAGCCTTTTTGAGGCTTTTTGTCGTATTCCTTTAAAAAATCTTCATACTCTTCTTTAAGTAATTGCTCCATTCTCTTCAAAAACTCTTTTTTTACTGTAATTTTCATCTTATTACTACCCCTATCTTATTGATTGAATAATATACTGACAACTAATCTTTTAGATTACTAATAACTTTCCCATTATTTTCAGCTGATAATAATATTTTATCCAAAATAACCTGGTCTTTGTAGGCTTCCTCAAAAGTGGGTGTCTCACTAAATACAATTTTATCCTCTACTATATTTGTAAAAAAATTTATAAGGCTTGCCATGTGTAAATCTACCATCCATCCAAGAGAATACTTTTCTGTAGGATATATTGACTCCACATACTCGCTAAATTTGCTTTTTTTATCGTAATCGCCAATTATTTGGATATTATCTTGCTTTTTATATAATACAGCATAACGAGGATGTTTTGTAGATATTTTTATTGAGCCCTTTGTACCGTATATTTCAAATCGAGTCTCCTCCTCAAGGTCGGCAGATATCCTTGAGGCTTCGATACTTCCCCATCCTCCATTTTTCATTTCTATTTCTACATTTGTCCAGTCATCTACATCCACTTCTTCATAAATTTCAGAGCCTTTGGATACAGGCCTTTTTTTAAAATATGTCTTCGAATTTGATCTTAAAGACTTTATTTCTCCCATCATAAATCTTACTGCATCCACAAGGTGTATCCCCATGTCAACTATTGCTCCACCACCAGAAGTAGCTTTTTTCATTTTCCAGGACATAGGCCTTTTAGGGTCCATATAGCCCGAATGAAGCATCAACGCCTTAAAATTTAAAATTTCACCTATCTCTCCATTTTTTATCATGTCTCTTGCCTGGTTTACAGCGGGCATAAACCTATACATTAAAGCTGTTTGATGTATTATCCTTTTTTCTTTTGCCTTTTCCATTATTTCATAGGCTTCTTTGCCGTTAACTCCTATTGGCTTCTCAAGATATAATGGAATGCCTTTTTCTATCACTTTCATCGCCTGTTCATAATGAAGGTAATTAGGGGTACATATGTCGACAGCATCAAGGCCGCCCTCTTCCAACATTTCTTCAATACTTTTTACACCTTTTTCAAAAAAATGTGGTATATCTTCTATGTTATTCTTGTACACAGGTCCAAGTTTCACTTCAAAAGGAAGGTTTTTAAATATTAAAGGCATTGAAAAACAAGCTATAGAATGGATTGTCCCAATAAAGCCAAGCCCTATAAAGCCAAGTTTTATTTCTTTTTTTGACATTAAAATCACCTCTTTATAAAATTACGATATATTTTAATTATAACATTAATAAAGCATAAAAAAGAACAACCCCTTTTAAAAGGGACTGTTCTTTTACAATTATACACAAACCATTTCTTTATTGTATGTTTCTTCTATAAAATCCGAAATAATAGGTCCAATCTTATCTATATCCACCAAAAAAGAGTCATGACCTTGCATTGAAGATATTTCTTCAAATTTGCCACACCCTCCTGAAGCATTAAGTTTTTTAATGAAATCCCTCATGTACTTAGAAGGAAAAATCATATCTGTATCTATCCCTATCATGAGTATTTCCGCTTTAATCCTTTTAAGTGCCATCTTCAAAGAACCATAAGGCTTCGTAATGTCATGTTCATTCATAGCCCATAAAATATATAAATATGAATTTGCATCAAACCTGTTTATAAAAGACAAACCATGATAGTTGAGGTAATTTTCCACTTCAAAATTGTTTTCATCTCTTAACCTATCAAATCTATAGTCAAATAAATCACCACTTTTGTAGGTTATCATTCCCAGCATTCTGGCAGTGCTCAATCCTTTATCAGGTTTATGGGGCTTATCATAGTAATCACCGCCGTAAAAATGTGGGTCATTTAGTATGCATTGTATTCCTACATGATTATACGCAATATTAAGAGGAGTAAGCTTATAATCAGCAGCTATGACAATAGATTTATCCACTAAATCCGGGTATGTCACTGCCAACTCTAAAGCCTGCATTCCTCCCATAGACCCTCCAATAGCGACTTTTATCCGGTCTATGCCAAGATAATCTAGAAGAAGTTTCTGCACTCTCACCATGTCTCTTATATTAATTTTTGGAAACCTTAAACCGTAAGGTTTTCCTGTTTTAGGGTCTATAGAAGAAGGGCCTGTCGTTCCATAACAACTGCCAAGAAAGTTAGAGCATATGACAAAATACTTATCTGTATCAATATACTTGCCCGGACCAATTAAAGGGTCCCACCAGCCCACGTTATTTTTCCCAGGATGCATACCTGCTGCATGGGCACTGCCACTTAAAGCGTGTTCCACAAGTATCACGTTATTTTTTTCTTTATTTAATTTTCCATAAGTTTCATAAACAATAGTAAGTTCATCAAAGCTATATCCACTTTCTGTAGTGAATATATTTTTCCCTTTTAGTGTAACCTTTTTTTCCTCAACTATCATTTACATCAACCTTTCCTTATCTATTCTTGCGATGCATAAAGGGCATTATCAAGGTCTTCTAATATATCTTCTATGTCTTCCAGCCCTACAGAAAGTCTTATCATATCCTCCGTAACACCAGAAGCTAACTGTTCTTCTTTTGATAACTGCTGATGGGTCGTGCTGGCTGGATGTATAACCAAAGACTTTGCATCCCCTATATTAGCAAGATGAGTAAATAATTTTAAACTCTCTATAAACTTAATGCCTGCTTTTAATCCGCCTTTTATGCCAAAAGTCAAAACTCCTCCTTGCCCTCTTGGCAAATACTTTTGTGCCAAAGCATAATAGGGACTTGATTTAAGTCCTGGATAATTCACCCACGAAACGTAGGGATGAGAAGCTAAAAACTCTGCAACTTTTAAAGCATTTTGACTGTGCCTTTCCATCCTAAGAGATAGAGTCTCTAATCCTTGTGCGAATAAAAATGCATTAAATGGACTCAAAGCAGTACCCAAATCCCTTAAAAGCTGCACCCTCGCTTTTACAATATAAGCTGCTTCGCCTACATCTTTTACATACCTTATACCATGATAACTTGGATCTGGTTCTGTAAGTTCTGGAAACTTTCCATTGTCCCAATTAAATTTTCCAGAATCTACTATAACTCCACCTATAGAAGTCCCATGTCCACCTATAAATTTAGTCGCCGAATGTACCACTATATCAGCCCCAAACTCGATAGGCCGTGCAAGGTAAGGAGTTGCAAAAGTATTATCTACAATGAGAGGAATTCCTGCAGTGTGGGCAATTTCTGCTATTTTTTCAATGTCAGCCACGTCAATCTTTGGATTGCCAATAGTCTCAACGTACAAAGCTTTTGTGTTATCTGTTATTTGACTTTTAAAGTTTTCAGGATTGCTGGGGTCCACAAACTTAAAATTTATACCAAACTTTTTCAAAGTAGTCGCAAAAAGATTATAAGTCCCTCCATAAAGATTGGTAGAAGATACAATCTCGTCTCCTACTCCTGCGATATTAGTAACTGCCAGCGTTATAGCTGCTTGACCTGAAGATACAGCAAGGGCACCTACCCCACCTTCTAATGCAGCTATTCTCTTTTCAAAAACGTCAACTGTGGGGTTCATCATTCGAGTATATATATACCCTTCTTCTTTTAAGGCAAAGAGGTCTGCAGCATGTTGTGTACTTTTAAAAGCAAAGGAAGAAGTTTGATATATAGGAAGGGCTACAGCTCCCGTAGTTGGGTCAGGCTCCCACCCTTCATGAATTGCCAAAGTTGAAAAACCATATTTTTTAGACATACTTTTAACTCCTTTCACAAAATTTTTTAAATCACTTCTACAAAATCCTCAAATTTACTTACTTCTTCTGTTATATCCTCTTGCAAAACTTTAAAAATAGTTTTTATCTCGGTTATTTTTTCTAATTTTTCTGTAAATGTCTCAACACTTTTCTTCATTTTAACAATAGCTGTAAATGTGCCGTTTTCATAGGAAGATTCCACAATTGATACTTTTTGTTCTTTTAAAAACTTTAAAACTTTTTTCAAACCTAAAATATTTTCTTTATGAGTTTCAAGCCTTATATAAAAAGTATCTGTAAAACTTCCCTGACGAATTGGAAGAAAGTTTATCCTCTTATTATCTTTGATATCATAGTTTAACAATATATCAATTAAATCTGCCACTACAGCATCCCCTGTAGGAAGTTCTCCAGCACCTTTTCCTACAAAAACATATTCACCAAAACTATCCCCTCTAAGTATGATAGCATTATTTACGTCGTTTATCCTTGACAAAATATTATTTTCTTCGACTAAAACTGGTTCCACTCCTGCAAAGATGCCATCTTTGACTTTTTTGCCCCAGGCAAATAATTTTATTTTATATCCCCACTTATTGATGTAATTTAAATCTTGAGTCGTGATTTCGTCTATTCCTTTTCTGGTTATAGAATTTACTGGCACGTTTATATTGAACACTTTCCTCATTAATATAGCAAGCTTATAAAGGGCATCAAAGCCTTTTACGTCATAATCGGGATTTGCTTCTGCATATCCTAATTGCTGGGCTTCTTTAAGTGCTTCTTTATAACTTCTACCTTCAGTAGTCATTTTGGTGAGAATATAATTAGTAGTGCCATTTATTATACCGCCTACAAAATCTATTTCATCTGTAATTTTTAATCTATCAATCGAGTAGGAGGCGGTGACTAACCGCCGTCCTCTCACA
>NZ_AVAF01000001.1 GCF_000445185.1 Thermoanaerobacter sp. A7A | reverse complement strand
AAACAGTTTAGAATGAAGGAATTAAAGTGAGATTTTTTAATGATGAGGAGGTAGGTTTATGAACGGCATTACGCCTGTTGGTGAGGCTCAGATAATCTCATTTTTGTGGAAAATTGCAAACTTTGTGATGAATGTAGGTATTGTTGTTGCTGTGATTTTTATCGCAGTAAACGGGTACAGATTTTATACTTCAGGCCACAACCCCGGAAGAAGAACAGAAGCTATGATGGGACTTTTCTGGTCTATACTTGGAGGAATAGTGGTAGTTGGTGCAAAATTTTTCGCCGGTGTAATCCTCGGCTTTAAGCCGTAATAGGGATGTGATTTGTGTGAGAATGTTTGAAGTGCCTATTCAATTAGAAAGAGAAGAAAAGATATTCGGCGGGAATTTTTCTGTTAGGCAGATGATATTTGTTATTGTTGGTGTAGGAATTGGCGCAGTTTTCTTTACAAAATATTTTTCAAAAGATTTGTTTACTGCTTTAGTGGTTTGGATAGTTTTTTCGGCTGCAGGAGCATTTCTGGCTTTTTTTAAAAAGGACGAGATAGAAATAGATAAGTATATTGTGATGTACTTAAAGTTTCTGCTTTCTCAAAAGGAGTATCCTTTTATTGGAGGTGAAAAATAGTGCTTTTTAAAAAGAACAGCAGCATAAATTTTTTAAGCATTGAAGATATAAAAGATAGGCTTTTGATTTTAAAAGGTAATAGGTACAGGGCGGTTGTAACAGCCGACCCTGTAAATTTTTCTCTTCTCTCAGAAGAGGAACAGGAAGGCCTTGAAGCTGCTTTTATGAGTCTGCTTCTCTCTTTATCTTTTCCACTGCAGTTTTTTACAGTGGTTAAGCCTGTAGATGTTTCTGAATCAATAGAAGAGTTTAGAGAAAGGCTTCAGTTTCTTCCTGAAGGAATGAGAGAGTATGAAAAAGAGCTAGAAGAGTTTCTTGGATATTTTTCAAAGCAAACTATTACGACAGAGTCTTATGTGGTTGTTCCTTATGATGACACTGCAGGAGGATATGACAGGGCGAGAAGTGAAATAATGAGGCGAGTCCACATGATTGTAGAGGGGCTTGCCAAATGCGGACTCATGCCGAGAATTTTGGGTACTGATGAGCTTTTGGAGCTTATGTTTTTTGTGCTGAACAGAGACGGAAACATAAGAGTGAACAATCTTATTAAAGCTGGAGCCTTTGAGCTTTATAAAAAGGGGGTTAAACTAGGTGCTGAAGCTTAAAAAGAATAAAGAAGAAGCTGTTAAAGAAGAGCCGGAGCTTTTTGAAAAGGTTCCTACTGTAGTGGAAGTAATCTCACCTGACGGATACTTGATAGAGAAAGATTATATAAGGGTTGGGAAGAAATTTTACAGGCTTTATGTGCTTACAGATTTCCCTCAGGCCGTTTACGTAGGGTGGCTGGAGGATATTAAGCTTCTTGGCAATGTGGATGTGTCAGTCCATCTTACGCCTGTAGATGCAAGAGATGCTGTAAATCAGCTTACAAGGAAGATAACTCAGTACCAGTCGCAGTATATGCTGGACGACCAGAGAGGAAACATATATGAGCTGGGAATTTTGAGAAAGGCGGTGGAGGACCTTGAAAGGCTGAGAGAAAGCATACAGATGAACAGAGATAAGCTTTATTATGTTACAGCGGTTGTTTCAGTTTCTGCAGACTCAGTAGAAGAGCTTGAAAGAAGCTCAAAAATTCTGGAAGAGGTTTTAGCAGGTAAAAGCATAAGAGCAAGAAGAATGTTTCTGAGGCAGAGCGAAGCTTTTAAAAGCTTTGTGCCGATTTTAGAAAATCACTGTGAGGATTTATCAAGAAATTTCAACAGCGGTGCTGCTGCATCACTTTTTCCTTTTGCATTTCCGGAGTTTTCGCACAAGAAAGGCATACCGCTTGGAATAAATCTTTTTACCGGAAGCCCTGTAATTTTTGACAACTTCATAGGTCCACCTTTTATGACAAACTACAACTTAGGTATATTTGCTACATCGGGAGCAGGAAAGTCGTTTCTCATAAAGCTTTTGTCCATGAGGGGAGCGCTTTTGGGCATAAAAACGGTTTTTGTGGACCCCGACGGCGAGTACAGCCGCATGGTTCAGAAGATGGGGGGAAGCGTTGTTAAGATAAGCACAGAGACTGAGAACATAATTAATCCCTTTGATGTGGAAGAAGAGGAAGATGAGAATGAAATAAGGTATGTGGACATAGTTCAGAAAATAGCCGAGATAAAAGCTTTGGTCGGGATGATAGTGGAAGGAGTTATGAAGGACAAAATTTCAGCAGAAGAATTAGCTGCTGTGGAAGAAGCGGTAAGAGATGAGTATGAGGCAAGAGGAATAAACAAAAGCCCGGAGTCTTTATATGAGAAGAATATTGCAGACAGTGAAGAGTTTTATTTTAAAAAGAAAAAAGAAATGCCCACACTGTCAAGCTTTGTAGAAAGGCTAAAGAAAAATCCAAGGGGAGAGAGAATTGCTGCAGTTATGAAGCCTTTTTTAAAAGGAGGTACTTTAGGTATATTTGACGGACAGACAAATGTTTCATTAGAAGACTCTTACTTAGTTAATTTTGATGTATCAGAGATAAGGGATAGGTTTTTGAGGACGTATGCAATGTATGTCATAACAAACTGGATATGGGAGAAGTTCGTTAAGAAGGATGTTAAGCAGAAAAAGAGGGTTGTAGTGGATGAGGCGTGGATGTTTATGAAGTACAAAGACACAGCTTACTTTCTTGAGAATTTATCGAGAAGGGCAAGAAAAAGAAACACCTCCCTTACTGTTGCTAGTCAGTCCTTTATTGAGTTTTCAAATTCACAGGAAGGAAAAGCAGTGCTTACAAATTCTGCAGCAGTGTTTTTAATGAAGCAGGCTGCTACAGATATAGATTCTGTTCAGGAGGTGTTTCACCTTTCACAGGGTGAAAGAGATTTTTTAACCTCCTGTGGGGTTGGTGAGGCTTTATTTTTAGTCGGCAGGAACAAGACTGCCATTAAGGTGGTGGCAAGCGATTATGAAAAAAGCCTCATATCGACAAATCCAAATGAGTAGACTGTTTGTGTTAATTGTACTTTTTGTCTTTTTGCTCAGTGCAGCTGCTTATGCTGAAACACCTTCTGTTACAAATTCAAATTCACAGCAGCCGCAGGAGGACCAGGGCAGTCTTATTGAAGAGCTTATTGCCGCACCAATCAATGGGCTTTATTCGGCAATTCAGATTTTAGGGCTTAAAAACTTTGATGAGCTTATATTCAACACCTCCTACGGTGATCTGGCACCTTACAGCCCGCAGGAGTGGGATATTGTGATGACGTGGTATAGAAGAATAAGAGATGCTGTGTGGGTGCTCCTTTTAATTGCAGTAGCGGCACAGGGATACAGGTTTATGACATCCAGTGTCAATCCATCAAAAAGGATAAACTTCATGCAGAGTGTTTCAAGTGTGATATATGCCTTTTTCATAATTCTGTTTATGCCGTACTTTATGAGGATTATGTTTCAGGCGAACAATGCTCTTGTGGATCTGTTTCACAGTATTGCGCAAAGCATGGGAGCAGTGGGAAGTACTTTTGATATAAATGATATAAAAACGGGAAATGTGCTTGCTACAGCAATTGTCAAGCTGGGCTACATTGGGATTTTGCTTTATTTTAATTTTCTGTACCTGATAAGAAAATTTGTTTTGACCTCAATGTTTATACTGACACCCATTGTAGCATGGAGCTGGACAATATCAGGAAGAAAAGAAGGAATAGGCGTTATAATAGGTGAAACTGCTTCCAACGCTTTCATGCAGGCAGCCCATTCATTGGTTTTATCACTGTATCTGGTGCTCATAAAGGCTGGGGTTTCAACGGATTTTTCTCCCTGGTGGGCGCAGATATTCGGCATGGTGTGCTTAATACCTACTGCAAATGTTATTAGAGACCTGCTTCAGGGCTGGCTCAAATTCTTGGGAGTCAATGAAGAGAAGTGGGCAGGAGCAGCAACTTTGGGTCTTACTGGCCTTTTGGGGCTTGCAAATATTGCAAAGACTGCTGCGGCCCCAAAAATTTCTTTTCCTTCAAGCACTTTTTCGGGGACCCTTCCATCTGGACCTGCAGGAACAAGTGCTGTATCAGCGGGTGTTAAAGCAGGATCAGTTGCAGGCACAATAGGAAGTGCTGTTGGCAGCCTTATAGGCTCTGCAGCTTCTATTCCTTTAAGGACTATGGGTGTGGATGTGACAGAGCACTTCAGGAGTGCCGGTGGCGTAATAGGCAGGAGCACAGCAGCTCCTGCTGCAACAGCTGTTGCCTTAATAAAAGAGGCATATGACAAAGGCAGAGATACCGGTACTGGCTTTATTGGAGGCCTTTCACAGTCTGTTGGAATAGAAAGAATTTTAAATGAGAAAGATGCAGCGGAAGCAGTAGGGAGAGCTGGAGGAATGATTTTGGGCTCTGCCTATGGATACAAAGGAAGTGAGGTAGGTAAAAAAATAGGAGGAGCAATTGGAAGATATGGATTTCATATGGCCTCCTTCATTGCTCCGACTGTCCTGACGTCAAATACTGATATGTTCAGGTGGAGAAACTAGGCTTTAAAAGGCTTTTTAAGTTTTGAAAAAAGGCAGGGGATATATCTTCCTGCCTGTTTTTTTAGACGCTAAAAAGGGAATATAGGAGGGTTTAATGTGCTTGATGAAAGAGATGAATATGGAGAATACTTTAAAAAAGCAGTTATTATGAGAGCTGCTGAGGAGTGGGAGGAACCCATATCATTTCAAAATGCAGAAGTATATGAAGGAGCTGGCTTTGGTATTATTGGTTTTTTAGCAATTTTTTATCTGCTCGACAAAGTAGTGAATTTTTTAATTAAAGCAGAGATGGTGATAAGGCCCTATTTTAAAGAGCTTATGTCTTTTTTGAACTGGGTGTTAGGATACATTCATTTGTTTAACTTGTCCTGAAAAATTCCCGATAGAACCCCTTCGGGAACCTATCAGGAATTTTTCAGGCGTAAATCTTATGGAATTTTAAATAAAAATATAGCTTTAGGTGAGGATATATATGGATAACCAGGTTATGATTCTTAAAAACAGAGTTAAAAACATAATATCAAGATACCTGTGGAAAGCTGTAAAACCTGTGCTCCTCACTTTTTTGCCCTACTTGATAATAATGGGTCTGGTAATACTTATACTTCTTTCAATTTTTGGTGCAGCTCCTAAACAGATGGCTGAAGGAAAAGAAAAGGTGAAGAAGTATGTGGAAAGCATTAAGCCGGAAGTAATATCAAAGTACAGGCAGGAAGAAAATTTTCAGCTGCCGTGGGGTATAGTTTATGCAGTTGAGGAGTATGCAAACGGCTGGAGCAAAGATGTTGATATGACAAAAGTCAGAAGAATAGCTGAAGGGCTTAAGCCGGAGTTTGAGTATATGGACTATACGGAGAAGATTGTAACAGTTAGATTTGAAGTTAATGCTGAGGGAAATGTGACTGCTAAGGAGGAAGTTGCTTATGTGCCTGTTAAACTGCTTACTCAGGTAAGAACTTATGAAGGGATTTATGTGTTTGAGTATCAAGAAGTGACCGATGTAAAAGGAAATGAATCACGCACATATATGGCTTTAAAAGGGATGGAGTTTTATGAGGACTATTCTAAACTGGATGCAGTAATAGCAGGAGAAATTAAAACAAGCTTTTACAGTAGTTATAAACGAGAAACTAAAACCATTGAGCTTTCTGGAGGAAAGCTTTTGTGGCCTGTTCCTTCAAGTCATACAGTAACATCGCCTTTTGGCATGAGGTTTCATCCAGTGACAGGAACATACAAAATGCACACGGGAATAGACATAGCGGCAAACACAGGAGATGAAATAGTTGCAGCAGCTGACGGTGTCGTGACAACATCAGGGCCTTATGGAGGGTATGGGAATACAGTGGTGATAGACCACAGCGGAGGCATTTCAACCTTGTATGCACACAACTCACAGGTGCTTGTTAAGGTTGGAGATGTTGTAAAGAAGGGACAGAAGATAGCACTGGCAGGAAGCACAGGTATTGCTACAGGGTCTCACCTTCACTTTGAGGTGAGAGTAAGCGGAACTCCTGTAAATCCTTTAGGAGATATAAATGTGCCGGCA